>DAOTUO010000109.1:0-9886 GCA_034436595.1 Anaerolineae bacterium
CCGCTATGCCATTATTCCCGGTATTTTTCGTGGTCAAGACCCCGCCAAAGACCATGCCTTTGTGCAGGTGTTGGATGGCATGAATGGTCGCGCCACTTATCATGAATATCCCATAGAGGCATTCCGTGCGAATGAAGAAGAATTTTTGGTGCGCGTGGGCGATAACCAATTTTCTGCTGATAAAATTAAACTCGCCATTGCCGATGATAAATTATCCCTACATGGAGAAATACGGTTTTCTGGCGGGCGCGGCTGGGATATCACACCCATTCAGCCAGGGGTGATGGGCTGGTATGCGTGGTTGCCTATCATGGAGTGTTATCATGGCGTGGTGAACCTCACCACATCGCTCACGGGCGAATTAATCGAGAATGGCAAATCGCTCATGTTCACGGATGGCATCGCCTATATCGAAAAAGATTGGGGGCAAGCCTTTCCATCGGCATATATCTGGATGCAGAGCAATCATTTCGATACACCCAACACCAGCCTTAGCGCCTCCATCGCTATGGTGCCACTATTGGGGCGTACCATGCGCGGGGGCATTGTCGGCTTTTATCATGAGGGCATCCTACATAAATTTGCCAAGTATACCAATGTGGTCAACGAACAGTTAAAATTAACCGATGACCATGTGCATTGGACAATGCGAAACAAAACGCATCGGCTAGAATTGGTAGCAGAACGGGGAAGTGGTGGGTTGCTCCTCGCGCCTATCCGCACCGAGATGCACAAACGGGTAGACGAGACCATGCAATCGAGCGTGCATGTCCGCCTGACTACCCTCGCAGGAGAGGTCATATTCGACCAGATTGGGCGCAATACGGGTTTAGAGGTGCATGGCGATTTGGACACCCTACTGAAAGCGAAATAAGGCAATAATGAACAGAATCACCCTATCTTATCAGCTATTCATGACCCTGCCTCGCCAACAACGTGCCGTGTATGGGTTGGTTTTAACGTGGATTTTGGCGATGATTTTTGTGCCAATCCTCCGTTGGATATTTGGCGATGCCATCATCCCACCCGCTATCACATTCGCACTCCTCATCCAATTTAGCGCCGTATTTGCCTCGCTTGCCACCATCTGGGGATTACCGCGCATCGGCGGGGTGTTCATCGCGGTTGCCATCATGACATGGGGTGTGGAATTTATCGGCGCAAAGACCAATTTCCCGTTTGGCAGTTACGATTATACCCCCCTACTGCAACCCCAATTGGGGAGTGTGCCACTGCTCATCCCGCTTGCATGGTTTATGATGTTGCCCGCCGCGTGGAATATCGCCCATCTTACGGTGGGGACAAAAAATCGGCTGGCGTATATCGGCGTATCGGCATTGGCGATGACCGCATGGGATTTATTCCTAGACCCGCAAATGGTCGCATGGGGATTTTGGGAATGGCAAGAATATGGGGCATACTTTGGCATCCCATTGGTGAATTATTTTGGCTGGCTACTCACCGCAGGCGTGATAACCGCCGTCATCCGCCCCTATCGCTGGCAAATGCCCCACATGGCGTTATTCATCATTTATGCGGTGGTGTGGTTTTTGCAATCGGTGGGGCTAGCGGTATTTTGGGGCATGGTGGGTCCTGCGCTCTTTGGGTGTATCGGCATGGGGTTATTTTTAATCTGGAGTTGGAGACGGCTGGCATGAACACTGACGCATTAGTCTTTGCCCTATTCGCATTTTTATTGGGGTCAATTCCGTTTTCGGTTATCATCGGCAAAGTGGGACTCAAAAAAGATATTCGCACCGTTGGCGATGGCAACCCAGGTGCCTTTAATGTTTTACGCGCTGGCGGGGTGGCTTGGGGTGGCTTGGCGATATTTTTGGATGTGTGCAAAGCCGCCCTCCCTGTGGGGTTAGCCACCCATATTTTTAAGTTTGATGGATGGTATCTTGTCCTCATCGCCATTGCACCCGTATTCGGACATGCCTTCTCGCCGTTTTTACGATTCAAAGGGGGCAAAGCCATCGCCAGCATGGGCGGTGTGACCATCGGCTTCAGTATTTTACCCATGCCCGTCATTCTGATGATTTCCCTCATCGGCTTTTATATCACCCTAACCAGTAGCGGGTGGGCAGTGATGTTCACATGGGCAGTTGGGGTGATATTTTTATTGGTCACATCCGCCCCGTGGGCATGGCTCATAACATGGGGCATTTTAGGGGTGTTGACGGTCTATAAGCATCGGGCAGAATTGCGTCACGCGCCAAAACTCAAGCCTGCATCAAGCAAAAGACATTAGACATGGCGGTGATATGATATGACCACATGGCTTATGCTCATTATCGCTATCCCGCTCATCGTCATCGCAGGCAATCTGCTGGTGAATAGTCAGATTTTCCCACGACTATCGGCAAAATCATCTGCACAGACCCCATTTGTCTCGGTGATGATTCCCGCCCGCAACGAATCCGCGGTGATTGGCGATACGGTACGTGGGTGGCTATCACAGACCTATCCGCATTATGAAGTCATTGTCCTAGACGACCATTCAACCGATAACACCGCGCAAATCGCCCGTGACGCATCGGGGGATAACCCGCGTGTACCTATTTTGGCGGGTGCGCCTCTGCCCGATGGTTGGATGGGCAAAAATTGGGCGTGTCACCAGATGGCACAAGTCGCTAAGGGCGAAATTTTTCTGTTCACCGATGCCGATGTGCATTGGTCGCCAGAGGGGTTAAGCGCCCTCATAGCCGATATGACCGCCCGCCG
Organism: Anaerolineae bacterium; assembly: GCA_034436595.1. Lineage (GTDB taxonomy): Bacteria > Chloroflexota > Anaerolineae > Aggregatilineales > Phototrophicaceae. The sequence continues at coordinate 2,728 of DAOTUO010000109.1, forward strand.
TGCCGATTTGTATAGTGTGTGGTCTACCCAAGAGACGGTAACATGGACAGAACGCCTGTGTGTGCCATTAATGGCGATGGTCATCTTGGGATATTTGCCCCTCATCGGCGTGCATTACATCCCACTAGGGGCATTTGGCGCGGCGAATGGGCAATGTATGGCTTGGCGCAAAAATGCCTATAACCAAATCGGCGGGCATAACCGTGTGCGCGGCAATGTCTTGGAAGATGTGACTCTCGCCCGCATGGTTAAATCGGCAAAAATGCGCCTGCGAATGGGCGATGGCGCGGGATTGGTCACATGCAGAATGTATCAAAATTGGCGTGAGGTCAAAAACGGCTATGCCAAGAATATCCTCGCGGGGTATGGGAGTCCATTCGCACTCATGCTCGGCACAATTTTTCACTGGCTCATATTTATCGTCCCGCCGATAGCGATGATTGTGGCGCTGGTCACAGGCGAAAATGCCCTCATGCCTGCCCTATTGACCTTGTTAGGGATAATCATCCGTGCCGTGAGCGCGAGTTTTTCTCGTCAGCGTATATTCGATGCGGTGTTCATGCCCGTTTCCGCCCTACTCATGACACGCATCGCTCTGCAAGCCCTCTATTGGCACTACACACAAGGCGGACCCACATGGAAGGGGCGCGTTGTCACTGCGAGGAAAAAATCATGACAGACAAAAAACCGATTATCATCATCGGCGCAGGTATCGGCGGATTAAGCGCCGCCATTCGCCTCGCGGTGGCGGGTGAGCGCGTGGTCATCATTGAAAAAAATGCCCAAGTCGGGGGCAAAATGTACCAAATCGAAAAAGACGGGTATCGGTGGGATACGGGTCCATCAGTCATCACCATGCGTCATGTATTTGAGGAGCTATTTCGGGTGGCAGGGCGCAATTTGGATGATTACATCACGCTATTGCCCCTAGAACCACTCACCCGTTATTTTTATCCCGATGGCATGATGTTCGATGCCACCAGCAATCTATCGCATATGGCGGAGCAAATAGCCGAATGGGATGAGCGCGATGTGGCGGGGTATTTTCGTTATTTGGCGTATGTGGCGACCATCCATCGAATTACGGGACCCGTTTTCATCTATGACCAGCCACCCCGCCTTGCCAGTTTTCTCAAAGTGCCTATCACCGATTGGCTCAAAGCCGACCCTCTGCGCCAGATGCAACCCGCCATCAACGGGTTTGTCAAATCACCCTATTTGCGCCAATTATTAGGGCGGTTTGCAACGTATGTTGGTGGTAGCCCCTATCACGCACCCGCCACGCTCAATGTCATCGCCCATGTCGAAATGACGGGCGGGGTGTGGTATCCACAAGGTGGGGTGTATACGATTGCACAGGCATTAGAAAAATTGGCGGGGGAATTGGGCGTAGAAATCCGCACCAGCACCCCTATCACCAAAATTGATGTCAAAAATGGGGTGGCAGTAGCGGTCATCACCGCTAGCGGGGAGCGCATCGAATCCCGCGCCATACTCGCCAATGCCGATGTCACCACCGTGTATGAAAATCTTCTACCACGCGAATTCGCAGAAAAACGGCTCAATAAACTCAAACGACAAGAACCGTCTGGCTCTGGATTTGTGATGTTGCTCGGTGTGGAGGGGAATTATCCGCAACTCGCACATCATAATATTTTGTTTTCTGGGGATTATCGGCGTGAATTTATGTCCATCTTCAAGCAAGGCATCCCCGCCGATGATATGACCATTTATATCGCCATCACCAGCAAAACCGATTCATCCCATGCGCCACACGGTCATGAAAATTGGTTTGTGATGGTCAATGCACCCGCCGTCTCGTTGCAGTATGATTGGGATAGTCAAAAAATGGCGTATCGAGAAAAAGTTCTCACCCGATTGGGGCAATTTGGCATCGAAATTCGTGATAAAATTCGTTCAGAGCAAATCATCACCCCCAACGACCTGCAAGCGATGAGTGGTGCTTGGCGTGGGGCGTTATATGGTGCATCTGCCAATAGCAAATGGACGGCTTTTAAACGCCCACACAACCGATGTGCCGATATTCGCGGATTATATTTCGCGGGTGGCACAACCCATCCCGGTGGTGGTGTGCCAATGGTCATGCTATCTGGCAAGGTGGCAAGCGAGATGATACTAGAGGATTTTGCATAAAGGGCATGATGAAAGCATTTTACGTCAATGATTTTGTGTTGCCATTGCCACCAGACCACCGCTTCCCCATGAGCAAATATTCGGGGTTATATGAGCGCGTGTGGGCATCTGGCATCGCAGAATTGTGTGTGCCACCCGCCGCCACCGATACCCAAATTTTACGCTGTCATACGGCGGATTATTTGCATCGGCTCACACACGGGCAATTATCATCGGCAGAAATTCGGCGTATTGGCTTTCCTTGGTCAGATATGATGGTGGAGCGATGCAAACGGTCATCTGGCGCGACCATCAGCGCGGCTTATTCAGCATTACAAGGCGGTGTGGGGGTGAATTTGGCGGGTGGGACACATCATGCCTGCACCGACCACGGTGAGGGATTTTGTGTATTTAACGATGCGACGATTGCCTCCCGCGAATTACAAACGTGTGCGGGGATTGAGCGTGTGTTAATCGTAGATTGCGATGTGCATCAGGGCAATGGCACAGCCCAAATCACCCATAATGACCCAAGCATATTCACCTTTTCGATTCATGGCGAAAAAAACTTTCCGCATCGCAAATTTATGGGCAATCTGGATATTGGCTTGGATGATGATACAGGCGATGACGATTATTTGCTGTATTTAGAAGAAGGTCTGCGCCGTGCGATTTTTCTCAGTAACCCCGATTTTGCCATCTATATCTCTGGCGCAGACCCGTTTATTGGTGATAAACTAGGCAAATTAGCGATGAGCAAGGACGGACTCGCACAGCGTGACCGCATGGTCATGACGATGCTACGCGGGGCAAATTTGCCTGTGGCGGTGGCGATGGGTGGCGGATATGCGCCCAATATTGCCGATATTGTGGATATTCACTTTCAGACGGTTTGCATTGCCTCAGAGTTTGCATACAAAAAGGATAGTTAGGCGATGGTCATCGCGCTCAAAGATTGGATTAAACGGCAGTTGGATAGCCTCATCAGTGTGCAAATCACCCTTCCCCATAACGACCATGCCGATTTGGTCATCCAGAGTTGGAACGGGTATAAAATTTATATTCACCTGCTCAACCAAATCCCCAAAACGCGCAATATCCGCAAAAATTTGCACGAAGCGAGTGAAATCGGCGTAGGGACACTCTTCTTGGTGGATTCGGGCATTATCCCCGCAGACGGCAATCGCGCCAAAATAGACGAATGGGCGCACGCCCTCCACAACCTAACAGGGGAACGGCTGTATGCCACGCGCACGGTGAAGGGTGTGCCAGAGGTGTTTCAGGTGCATTTAGAACCACATAACAACGGCGAACACATGGCATGGCACGGTCCGTTGGTCGAATTTAACAAATTACGCTTTTTTAAGACCACCCTCAGAGAACCCCGCCCTGCCAAAGGGGATTGGTTTGTTGCCGATTTTGGCGGTGGGTCTTTTTGGCGCAATACCGATTATCGGAGTTTCCGTGCCAAACGCGATGCCGAAATTCCGCGCCAACGCCAAACCCATTGGCAAACATGGGAGGCGTATGGTCAGACTTGGGCGGGGATGGCGGATGAAAATAGTCGGCAACGGCAAAATGGCAATGGGGCTAATGGGGCGTATCAATCCCCAAGCCCCACCAGCGCCATCACCGATTATTTAGAGGTGTGTTTTAAGCTACTCGGACTCGAAACCACTGCCAATAAAGATACGGTGAAGGCGGCATTTCGCAAATTGGCGATTGTTTATCATCCCGATACCAGTGAATTACCCGATGAAGAAGCCACTAATAAATTTCATGCGCTCAACAAGGCTTATGACTATATCAAAACGGCGCGTGGCTGGAATTAATCACCAATGACAGGTACATGGGTGTGTTCCCTCATAGCATCGGCACGTCCGAGTTGCCGTTCTTGAATCAATCCCCAAAGGACAATCGTGCCAAAGCCATACGTTTGCATGGCAAAAAGTGGGATGAGGCTCGGCATATAACTGATTGCCAAAATCATCGCTATACCCGTATAAATGGCTAATATCAGTTCACAGAAAATTGTCCAATCGGTGCGGAGCGCATATTGGTTGCTCGCCCACGCCCCATCAGAAAATTTTGGCGTGCGCTTGATATGATTCGGACGGCGCACTATCGCCTCAAATACGCCCATGGTGTTGGTGAACATCACCCCGCTGCCGATTGCCAGCAACACGGGAAATGCGATGAGCCGTTTATGCCAATCGGGATATAATTGCTTTTGGCTGATAATATACATAATGGGCGCGGCGAGGCCTGCTAATCCCAACGGGGCAAGTGGCAGTGTTTGTAAAACCCCCGTGAGCATCAATATTGGGTTGAGGATGGTTAACATGAGCAATAATACCTGTGGCACATATTGGCACAAGTGAATTGTTCCCATGATTTTTTGCACGAGGGTAATATGCTCAGACCGCCACACATCTTTTATCAGACGAAAAAGGTTCTGGGTGACACCCTTTGCCCATCGGGATTGTTGTGCTTTATAGGCGGCAATTTGGGGTGGCAATTCGGCAGGCACAGCCACATCGGGCAAATAGAGATATTTCCATCCGCGTAATTGCGCCCTAAAACTGAGGTCAAGGTCTTCTGCGGTGGTAATCGCTGTCCAGCCACCCGCATCGTCAATACAGGCACGTCGCCATATCCCCGCCGTGCCATTAAAACTGAGCATCAACCCGCCCCGATTGCGCCCTGTTTGCTCAATCACAAAATGCCCGTCTATGCTCATAGCTTGGCTACGGGTGATGAGATTTTGCTCCGCATTAAGATGCGCCCAACGTCCCTGCACAATGCCCAAATGCGGATTGTGTATAAAATACGGGATGGTCTGACGCAAAAAATCTGGTGGCGGAACAAAATCGGCATCAAAAATCGCCACAAAGGGCGCATCATGCATCCCAAGCCCATATTGCATCGCACCCGCTTTATACTCGGTGCGCTGTGGACGGCGGATGTGTTCCATTTGCCAGCCGTTTTGCCGATATTCTCCCACCAATTCGCCCACCAAATAGGCAGTTTCATCGGTAGAATCGTCTAATACCTGCACATGCAGGCGGTCTTTGGGATAATCGAGGTGGATAATCGCTTCTAATAAGCGCCCGATGACAAATTGTTCGTTATAAATGGGCAGTTGAATGAGGACAGGTGGCAAATCGGCTTCTGCGACAAATGGCAATATGGGCGCGTTTTTTCGATGAATCATCCATAGCGTTAATAAAATAAATATCGCGCCAGAAAAAATCGCCAGTCCAAATGCACTAATAAGATAAATGAGTGTGAGTAGGGATAATAGTGGGGTCATCGAATTTTCAGGCGCGGAAACCCCTGCCTTTAGGCATGGGGGGAATCGCCCTCTCTTCTTTTATATAATTATACCCGTCTGATTTGTGAATCGTTTTGAAAAAACGATGATGGATGCCCTGTACGATGTCTGTCGTGGTGGTGATATTAAACTTGCCACTCGCACGAACCGCCACTTTCCCGACATATATCCCAATCTTCTTGCCTGATGTGACAGTTGCTTTACTCATGTCACCCGTCTGAAATCCAAAATACACCTTTTTACGTCGGCGTATCGCACGCGGAAACCCATATTTATCGGGCTTGGTCATTTGCCGATTACCTCTGCCAACCGCTTTTATGACTAACAGTTGGTGATTGGGGCTGACAAACACCACTTGCCCACTTTCACCAACATATACCGCATCCAACCAGTGTGTTTTTGGGTAATTCTGTATCGCACGATTATACTTTGTCCGCCCGCCTGTGCCTAGTTCAATTGGCAATCCAAAGCCTTGCAATGTTTGGTACAATTTCCAGCGTGTAGCATTAACAGCAGACGCATCTTTGAGGGGTACTTTCGCCAATTTCTGCACATTCGGATGACCAAACTCGTGCGCTGTTTGGTTGCCTTTTTTCTGGTTGCAGGTGTGACACGCTAATGTGAGATTGCTCACACGATTAGACCCGCCTCGTGATTTTGGGAGGATATGTTCAATTTCGAGCGGCACATCTTTTATACCACAATACACACATTTGCGAGCAAATTTTTCGAGCAGATATTCTCGCACCTCATAACCCCATAATTCGCCTTGTTGATACTCAACACCACTGATTTCGGGATTGACCAGTTCCTGTGTATCGAATTTGACCAGTTCCATCGCCAAATGTGTGACGGGTACATAGCGCATCAATGTTTCACCCATGTTTCAATGTTATATACACGGCTCATGAGGGACGGGGGAAGCCATCCACTAGGGCGTTTGCGATTATCAAATCGTGCTTGGCGATAGCGTAATTTACGTGTTCTGCGCCCTCTACGTAGCTGTCTACGACTCAATAACCCATCACGGATTTGTTGACCACGATGGGTCAATTCACCCGCCCACACACAACATAATCCCCGTTTGAATTCGACAACAACGGCTATGCCAGTCGTCTTACTACCGGGGTCTACCTTGACCTGAATGGGTTGCATGTCACCACCTTCACGGTCTTTCAGAATAATTGTGAATGGATAACAACGAAAAACTGCCGCTTTCCCCGATTTTAATAACTGCCTCGCCCGTGCAGGGTTGCAGGACATGAGTGGTTCTTTGTTCTTGTCTAGCACAAATACACGTTGCATAAAATGAAAGCTACCTTTCGGTTCTCGCCTTACGGCGGTTACGGTCACCGCGTCAATGTTATTGGGTGGTTTTGTATGTGAACGGTAGGGACGTGATTAATCGCGTCCCTACGCCCATTTCGACCTGTTTAATGATGTACCGCAGGGTTCGTGGCTGGTGAAGCACCCCGAAGTGCCTATGTATTCACCCATAACGTAGCCAGTCATTACTAACTGGCTGAGACTGGTAAGCATTGGTGCTACTAAAAGCCCCTGCCTTTAGGCATGGGGATGCTTATGGAACAACTATTTTGAATTCAAATGATTTTCAAATTTCAATGGATAAGCATTTTCAAGTCAATTATCAGCTTAAATCACCCCTATCCCCACTGCGTGGAGAAAGGGGGA
>DAOTUO010000110.1:0-11457 GCA_034436595.1 Anaerolineae bacterium
CATGCCCAATCAGCGTGTTTTGACCAATATTCCCTATAACACGGCACGAAATGCCCATCCGCGCCAAATGCTGGATTTATATTTGCCCTCGGCAGAAAATTTTCCTGTGGTGGTATATGTGCATGGTGGCGCGTGGGTGGATGGCGATAAAAATCTGTATGCCAATATCGGTAACACCCTCGCAGACGCGGGTTATGGCGTGGCAATTATCAACTATCGGCTATCCCCAGAATTTAGCCATCCCGCCCATACCCAAGACGGGGCGCTGGCGGTGGCGTGGCTGGTGGGTCATATTGCCGAGTATGGTGGCGACCCAAATACAATTTATCTCACGGGGCATAGTGCGGGTGGTCACATGATGAGCCTGCTCACCCTAGACTCGCAATATTTTGAAGCGGTGAATGTGCCGTTGGATGTGATTGCGGGGGTTATTTCATATAGCGGGTTATATTGGATAGACGACTGGATTATGAGCAATGCGAGCAATGCGTTTAGTCGTGATGAAAGCCAGCGCCAAGCGGTATCACCGATTAACCTGATAGAAGATGCCATCGAAGAACGCGAATTGCCACCTATTTTGATGATAGCCTCAGAAAACGATTATCCAGAATTGTTGATAGAGCAAGCCGATATGGGCGCGATGTTCGATAAATTTGGGGCGGATTATGTGGCGCATGTGATAGATGACCGTGACCATTTTGGGTTGGTGACGGCTATCGGTACACCCAATGACCCCACCACCGCGATTATTTTGGCGTGGTTGGGAGCGATGTCGGATGATGTGGACGGGTAATTTTGGGACGGTATGATTGGCTTGCGTGTAATTATTTTGATGATTTTGCGTAGATAAGGCAGGCGGTGAACCACCTGCCTGAGCCACCGAAACCCCATAAATGGGGTTGATAGGTCCATTTTTAGGGTCAGATAGGCAGGATGTACGGGTTTGCCATGGCAAACCCCCGCAACCAACCGTAAAAATCGGGCTTGCCATGGCAAGCCCCTACGCCATACCCATTTTTTGTGATGAAAATGGGCAGAACAACCCCGTTCACGGGGTTTCACAAGCACAGACGGGTGGTTCACCGCCCGTCGAAGGACAAGCACATGCCATTTTTATCTTTTTTAACTACAGGCACCCCTTATATCGCGTCCGCCACCAATTCCCATCAACCAAAGCGCCCAGAGATATAATCGGCAGTTTCTTGCTCACGGGGCGAATTAAACACATCGGATGTCGGTGCAAATTCGATGAGTTCACCCCAACGGGTTTCTTTGTCGCCCATGATTTCTTTGCGAATGTTGTAAAAGGCGGTGAAATCCGATACCCGAAGCGCCTGTTGCATGTTGTGGGTGACGATGATGATGGTGTAATCTTTGACCAATTCGCGCATGAGTTCCTCAATGCGTTGGGTGGCGATGGGGTCTAGGGAAGAACACGGCTCATCCATCAAAATAACCTCTGGCTCAATGGCAATCGTGCGGGCGATGCACAAGCGTTGTTGTTGCCCACCCGATAATGCCAAACCCGACTTTTTGAGATCGTTTTTCACTTCATCCCACAAGGCCGCACGGCGCAGGCTACTCTCGATAATTTCATCGAGGGTAGACTTGTCTTTGACACCCAGCAAACGCGGACCATAGGCAATATTGTCATAAATACTTTTTGGGAATGGATTGGGTTTTTGGAACACCATCCCCACCCGACGGCGCACTTCTACGGGGTCTACGTCTTGCCCATACAAATTTTCGCCATGAAACAAAATTTGTCCCTCTACCCGTGCGTTTGGGATGAGGTCGTTCATGCGGTTATAGACGCGTAAGACGGTGCTTTTGCCACATCCAGACGGACCGATGAAGGCGGTGATTTTGCGCTCATAAATGGGCATGGTGACATCGTGTACAGCGCGGTAACTGCCATAGAATACGTCTACATGGCGGGTGTCGAGGGCAGTTGGTGCATCTACAGCTAAATCTACAGACATTATGCGATACTCCTACGAGAGGCTCTTTGACGAAAAACAATGGCTATGGCGTTCATGGAGAGCAACACTGCTAAAAAGAGGATGATGCCCGCCGCGGCGATATTGCGGAATTGTGGGTCAGATTCCCGAATCCACGAAAAGATTTGTGTGGGCATCGCAGAAATACTCGAAAACGGACCCGATGGCACAGAGGTCGTGAAGGTAGCTGTACCAATTACTAGCAGAGGGGCTGTTTCGCCAATGGCACGCGCTAGGGCGATAATCGCCCCAGTGATGATACCGGGCATGGCGGTGGGCAAAATTGTCCTAGAGACGGTTTGCCATTTGGTCGCACCCAGCCCAAAACTGCCCTCGCGCAAGGTGGATGGCACGGCGCGGAGTGCCTCTTGGCTGGCGCTGATGATGACGGGCAAAATGAGGAGCGAGAGGGTCAATGCACCCGATAAAATGGTACGCCCTGCCACATTTGATGGCACGCCAAAAATTTCGCCACTGGTAATTGGGGCAAGCGCCCGCACAAATAACGCCAAGCCCAACATGCCATAGATAATCGAAGGCACACCCGCCAAATTGCGGATATTGACCTCAATCAGTTTGTTGATAAACGAATCACTGGCATATTCCTCTAGGTATATTGCCGCGCCCACCCCCAATGGGAAAGAGATTAATACGGTGATGAGCATCAGCCAAATCGTCCCCATCATCGCGGGATAAATGCCTGCGGTGGAGGGAGTTTTGGTCAATGGACCCGTGATAAAATCGGCAGATAGCCAAGAGCGCCAGCGTAATTCTGTCCCAAATTGGAGTGCATCTTCTACGCGGATTTCAATTGCCCCACGGCTGAGGATGCTTTGGTCAAGATTCCAGCTTTGTAAAATGACCTCTTTAATCACGCGCTCGTTAATCAACACCAATAGTTGCTCTTGCGAGAGATTTTCGGTGAGCAATTGCACCCGTTCTGACGCAGATAGGTCATTGATGGCACGTTCTTCCCAGCCATCGGGGATGAGGCTTCCTTCTATAGAGATGCTTAGGGGAATCCCGTTCATCTCGCGGACATCGCTCAATGGACTCAGATTTTCATAGACGAGTTGCAAAATCTCGCGTGAGACATTATTTTCTATCACCCTGCCCAATTCGGGGTTGGTGAGTTCTTCTAATGTGCGCGTATTTGGTGATAAAATCAATTGCCATAGCGCCTGATTGCCTACCAATGTCGTCAACATAGGAACAGTCATATCTGCCCCGCGCAGGGTACGGGTGACATTATCAATCCCGTTAATCCGCGCTATCACTTGGTCGGTGGGCAAAAGTGCCAATTCTTCCAGCAGAATTTCATCATCGCGCTTGTTTGCCACTTGGTCAATCAGCGTATAATACAGATAAAGTTGCCCCTCAAGTATGGGGCGTTCTGCCTCTGCACCTTCCTCGCCAAAAAATTCGCGGATGGATGCTTCTGGCAATGCCGATATACGGCTTTGTAGTTCAATGGGGCGCACAAGGTTATCGGGGTCTACGGCATAATTCACCGCTACCAGACCAAATGCCTGATTCATCACACTGGCAAAGAGGATAACCAACACCGCAAAAGCGATGATGAGCGAAAACAGATAAAATATCCGCATTCGTTCTCCGCGCAAATTCCGCGCTTGGACACTCGTCCTAAAAATACCTAATTCAATTCGGTTACTCATTAATACGCCTCTCTCAAGCGATTTGCAACGATGCTACTGACAATATTGAGCAATAAGGTCATGACAAACAAGGTTGCACCCACCACAAAGATACTGTTGTAGTCAATGGTGTTATAGCTGAGGTCGCCACCGCTAATGCGGACGATATAACCCGTCATCGCTTCTGCACCCTCAAAGATATTAAAGGTGAATTTTGGCACAGAACCCGCCGCTAATGCCACAACCATCGTCTCGCCAACGGCACGCGATGCCGCCAAAATAATCGAAGCGAGGATACCCGATATAGCGGCAGGAAAGATGACGCGCACGGTGGTTTCTAGTTTGGTCGCACCCAATCCATAAGAGGCTTCACGTAAGGCGCGTGGCACAGCCCGCAACGCTTCTTCGCTCAATGAACTAATCATCGGCACAATCAAAATACCCACCACAATCCCCGCAGTGAGAATATTTTGTCCTTGCACCACATTGCCAAATATCCCTTGCAACACAGGCGACACAAACGACACGGCAAAAAATCCGAATACGACTGTTGGCACACCCGCCAAAATTTCGAGGATGGGCTTAAGCGTATTCCGCACTTTTAGCGGGGCATATTCACTGAGATAAATCGCCGCACCCAACCCCAGTGGCACAGCCACAATCAACGCCACAATGGTGATGAGAATCGTTGCAGTCACGAGAGGCAAAATGCCATACGCGCCATTTTGAGGCACCCAGTCGGTCGCGGTCAGAAACTCGCCAAATTCCACTTCATCGGCAATCGAAATCGATGGATAAAAGCCATCTGTTCTGGTCTTGGCAAGTCCAAAAGTGTCTTGTAAACACCGTTCTACACGGATGGAATTTTCTCCTACACTCTCTACCCGCATAATTTCGGTGCTAATCTGAATGAGACTCCCCACAGTAAATGCGCGTTCAAACCCTTGCAACAAGGGAATATCGGTCAATTGCCCCGCATCACACCGTTCAATACGGACTGTTTGGTTAGTATAGGAAGAGACACGCCAATCTTGGCTTTGATATTCGATAATATCACTAATTTTAAGCATGGTGACGGGCAAAACCGACCACGCGACTTGCGCCGTACTATCTTGCACACAGGCGGCGACAACTTGATTATCGCTGACAGATTCTGCCTGCCAGCGTAAATTGTTATAATCAAAGAATTCTCCATCGGATAAGGCTTGTGCCAGACGGCGGGGCAAATCCCCCCGATTAAAGGTCTGAGGAACAGGTGTAATACACTGAAGCACCATATTGGTGCTATTAAAATCGTTTATTTTGACAATTTGTTGGCGAAATGTGAACTCATCGCCAATACTCGCAAATGGGACATTCACTTGTTCCCATGGAATGGTCTGAACAGATTGCACAACAGGCATATCTTCAATAAGGGTCACTTGGCGCTCGGTCATGCTAAAAAGCAATGCACCAGAAGGATGTGCAATAGGGGTAGTATTATCTAGTCCGCGTTCTACCTTAATCGTCCGCCGACCTCTATCCAGAATCCGCATCACTTCGCGGTCATCACCAACACCGATTTGAATAAATTGAGGTTGCTGAAACGGTATTCTGTCACCTTCAAACGAGATGAGAAACTCGGTCTGATTAGAATCTATCGACTCGCCAAGCGTGGCATCAGAAAATTCTGACATGCTACTGCCGTCGTCCAAATCTACCGCTTCTGTGAGGGCATCATCCACAACAGGCAATTTAGCGATGATATAGGCGCGTGAATCGAAAAAGAGGAGCGTTTGTTGCCCCAAAATGATAACGATGAAAATAGTGGTAAATACAGAGAAAATGCCTGTGATAAACAAGGTGATGGTGATAATGCCATCAACAGGACGCACCCGTTTTTTAATTGCCTGTTCACCTGTTTGCTTTTTGATGAAAGATTTCCCCTCATTGGGGGTGTTTGTAGCCATTTCCATAAAAGCGCCTCTTCCCCTCTTGATTATGAGGAGTGGATTATGCGTATACAACACAATAGGGGGTGGGTGTTACCCCACCCCCAAAAGGAATTGCTAAAGCTATGGGTGAATTACATACCCATGTCGGTGAGCGCCAAGATAATGAGTTTGGCAACACGCGAGCTAAGTTCGCTGGCGGAGAAATAACCAACTTCGTCAATCACATTGCCAACGGTGCTGAGGTAGAAGGACAAGAATTGACCAACTTGGGGCTTGGCAGAGATAACGCCAGCATCGGCATAGAGGAACAAAGGACGAGCCAAAGCATAGCTACCATCTTCAACGGTCACGGCAGTTGGGACAACACCATCAATAGCGACCAAGCCAAGAAGTTCGCCTTCGGCTTGATAATAAGCATAACCAAAGAAACCGATTGCGCCAACATTATTTTCAATGCCAGCTACCAATTCGGTGTCGAGTTCGCTGGTGGTGGTTTCGGTGGCGGCTAAGATGGGGGCGCTGTCTTTTGCAAAGATGGCTTCTACAAAGAAGGTGAATGTACCGCTATCGGTGCCAGGAATGAAACGGAGGATGGGTTCGGCTGGGAAGCCTTCACGGACATCTGCCCAAGTCACGGCGGTGGAGAAAGCAACAGCCAATTCAGCTTTGGTCAAATCGGTTGCCCAGTCATTGGCGGGGTTGGTCACAACTGCCAAACCATCGGTACCAACGCGCAATTCCAATGGGAAGCGAGGTGGGTTGAGGGTGGCGCAAGCATCACGACGTTCTTGGGGCATAGGGGCGCTGGCGTTGGAGATGTCAATATCACCAGCCACGCAGAAACGCTCGAAACCAGCACCAGAGCCGATGGTTTCGTTTTCGATAATGCCAGTGTAACCAGCGGCAACAAATTCGGCTTGGATGGCTTCGCTCAAAGGAGCAACAGTAGAGCTACCAGCGGTCTTGATGTCACCTTCAACAAAAGCGGCATCCACTTCTGGCAAATCAACGGGGGGAACCAACACAGAATCAATGACGTGAATCACACCATTAGAAGCAACAATGTCAATCATGCCCATATCAATAGTGGCATTGTCAACCATAGCAACCATGGTTTCAATGTTAACCATAACAGACAATTCACTACCAGCCATGGTCATAGCAGAAGCCATGCCATTTTCGTCCAACATGCCCAACAAATCGGTAGACATGACCACGCCGTCAACGACATGATACATCAATACGGTGTCGAGCAATTCGGTATTGCCCAAAACATAAGCAACAACGAAGTCTGGAAGGGCTTCGAAAGCGGCATTGGTTGGGGCAAAAACGGTGAGTTGTGCTTCTGGGTTAGAAAGGGCTTCGAGAATTCCGGGGCTGGCGGCAGAAACTGCGGCGAGCAAGGTGCTGAATTCTGGATTGGTGGAGACAATTTCGGCGATGGTTTGTTCTTGTGCGAAATTGGCGCTTACAGAAATAAGCATTGCAATTACCAAACTAAAAAGGAAAAAACGTTTCATACGTATATTTGCTCCTAAGGCTAACTGGCAAAATGTTATGAGAGCTATTTGCCCTCACACATGAATAGTACCTAGTGCAAGTTAACGCTTTTGGCGTTGGATATTAACGCTTGTGGGCAAATCTAGTTAAGCATGGTTTAAGCCGATGATAAAAACGACTTACATTTTCACCCTTTAAGATAATAGTAGATAAACGCGCATTTTATCGCTTATCAAACACCCATGAACTGCTCATAACAAATTTACCCTTTTTTCAGCCACACCTTACTACATGGGCGCATAATCCCTTCATCACTAAACACAAGGGAGCAATATTGCTATGTCTAGTCGTCAAATCATCGTCGAAAACCTCATAAAACGCTATGAGGGTGATTTTTATGCTGTCAATGATGTCTCATTTTTGGTCAATGCAGGCGAAATTTTTGGATTTTTGGGACCCAATGGGGCGGGCAAAAGTACCACCATCACCATGCTCACCACCCTGTCACTGCCTACCAGTGGCAAAGCTCACGTTGGCGGATTCGATGTTATCACCCAAGCCCAACAAGTCCGCCGTATCGCGGGGGTCGCTTTGCAAGATATTGGTTTAGACCCTGTGATGAAATCACTAGAATTGCTCACCATGCAAGGGCAATTGTTTGGGATGAGCCGTATGGATTCGATTAAACGCGCCAAAGAATTGCTAGAACTCGTGCGCCTGAGCGAATTTACAGACCGTCCTGTGGGGAAATATAGCGGTGGGATGCGCCGCCGTCTGGATTTGGCGATGGCATTGGTGCATAAGCCAGAAATCCTCTTTTTAGATGAACCGACCACCGGCTTAGACCCTGCTAGTCGGCGTGATGTCTGGGCAGAAGTGAGACGGCTCAATGTCGAAGAAGGCATGACGATTTTCCTCACCACCCAATATCTTGAGGAAGCCGATGAATTGTCAGACCGTATCGCTATCATCAATGCGGGTAAAATCGCCGTAGAGGGTCAACCTGCCGAATTAAAAGCGGGGCTAGGCGCAGAATCTATCAATGTGACCTTCTCCGATTTGCCCACTGCAGAACTCGCCCGTAGTGCGCTGGTAGATATGGTAGACCGCGCCCAAATTGATCGCAAAACCTTGCGCCTCTATCTGCAAAAAGCCGCCTACGCCATTCCGAATGTGGTCAACAAATTAAACGAATTAAATCTGCAACCCTTATCACTCACACTCACACAGCCCACTTTGGATGATGTGTTTCTACAAGTCACTGGGCAACGCTTTGTGGACGAAAAAGAAGAAACCGAAGAAAAAGCCCCTGCCGAAGCAGTCGCCTAGTCTGACACTATATAAGGAGAAAAACATCATGACCGCAATTTCACAACCCATCGCACAACCTATCACCGAAAAATCCAACGGGATGCCCCTATGGAGACAAATCACCATGATGACATGGCGTAATTTGGTCGTCATCCGCCGTACACCCGCCTCTGTAGTTCCGGGCTTAATCATCAGTGTGTTCTTTTTATTCATCTACGAAGCCTCGCTTAGTGGGGCATCGGGCTTTCTTTTGGGACCAGGGCAATCATACCTCGCATTTATTTTGCCCGTGTCGCTCATCAGTGCCTCGCTTAGTGGGTCTGGCGTAGCAGGTCAATATATCGTCCGCGATATTGAAAATGGCTATTTCGATAAATTGCTCCTCACCCCTGTGAGCCGTATCGCCCTATTGTCTGGTCCCGTGTTGGCTGGTGCGGTCATCTTGGCATTTCAAACCGCCGTGATTTTATTTGTCGCCACCCTGATGGGATTGCAACCCGCCACAGGCTTCTTGGGATATGTCGCCGTCTTAGTCTTTGGGGTCATGCTCGGTACAGGCTTTGCTGGATTTGCCGTATCGGTAGCCTTGCTAACAGGGAGTGCCGCCGCCACCAGTGGCGCGAGTTTTGCGTTTTTTCCACTCACTTTTCTCACAGCGACCTTTGTGCCATTGGATTTTCTCAGTGGATGGCTCAAAACTGCCGCCCAATTGAACCCAATTACTTACGTGTTGCAAGCCAACCGCGAAATTTTGCTCAATGGCTGGAATTGGGAAGCGATTGGGTCTGGGTTAATCGCAGTCGCCATTTTGGGGCTTATCCCCTTTGGCATCGCGCTTTTTTCATTGCGCCAACGTACCACCCGCAAATAATTCGCCATTACCCAAAATTATCCACCAAAAAAGCCCCGCTATGGGGCTTTTTTAATTTTTGTGATGTGCATTAACCCAAAACAGGCACAAACGCCTCTGCTTCTTCTGATGTAAACCGATTTTTGAAACTAAACACATACGGTGTCACGCCGTGTTGGTGTAAATATTCTAGCCGTGCGCGTCCCTCTTGGGGAGTGGGCGTATGTCCTGCGGATATCCACCACAAACACATGTGTGCATACGCCAACTTTTCCATCCAACCGCCTTTTTGCCGATACACCTGCACATGGTCGCTATAATAGGTGTAGTTATACAACGCATCAAAACTTTCCCATACACTCATGTTGATAATCATGCGGTCATCCTCAAAAACTTGTAACGCGAGGGCATTATCCCCTTCCCCTTTGAGTCGCCAGATAAAACCAGCCGTCTTTTCTGCGAGGGCATTAATTTCTTCAATGCGCGAGACAAATCCGTGTAACTGCTCGCTATCCAACGGAGCGAGTGGCAATGCGATATTCACTTGTGCAAGGTGGTAGGTGGTCATCAATCGCTCCTATCTGATGTGCAATATCCCTATTATAATGAGATTATCTCTATATGCCAAAATCGAAGGGATAAATCATGTTTGAACAATACGATTTAGAACAAGACCTCAAAGAAATTGAAGCGATGGTGGCTCATCTTGAGCCATATCTCAAAAGTAGTGAGCTATATGGTAATGCGGGTGGCGGATTTTTCTCCAAAATGCCCGCCCTCACCATCGGCGCAATCGTGATGCGCCTGCGCCGACTCGAAATTTTACGTCCATCCTTGTCATCTGCCCAACGGGAACGGTTTGATAAAACCAAGCAGGCACATCAAACGGTGTATCGGGAATGGAAATCGCATTACGAGAAAAAAATCCTCCGCGAGGCACATTCCAGACTAGATGCCATGCGGACATTTTTTGAAGAATGTGAAAATGACCCGCGCCTATGCGCTCAAGTCTATTCGCCAGAGGTGCTACGGCGCACGATTGTGCAAGAAATTGTGCTATACATGCGCGAAATTGACCTAGCCGATGAGACACTCACCACAAAAATGAGTGGGGTGGATGGTCGCCTGCGCCGATATGTGCGCCCCAACGACTTTTTTTGGGATAAGACAATAGAAACCGCCTATCCACAAGCCGATTTTTGGTGGTTATATCATCGCCCTGCGGGAAAAGAGCGTTAAACGATGTTGCGTCTGCATCCGCTCACATGGGCATTGGTGTTTTTGGGATTATTCCTCGTGTTTCGCATCCTCTCGACACCTGTACGCGGGGTAAGTGATGGGGAAGCATGGCATTTATGGCTCACGCACGATATTGCTGTGATGGTCGGCGCACCCAGTGATGTCTTTCGAGCGATGCGAGCCAACGCGGGGGATATGGTCGTCCTGTGGCGCGAAAATCCAACGCCACCGCTTTATATCGCCCTATTAGATGGATGGCGGATGCTCACAGGCGCGAATATGCTCATGGGGCGGTGGTTATCATCGCTCATCGGGGTATTGGCACTCGCTGTCACACTACGCGGGGCATATCGTCTGCGTTTGGAGGGCAAATGGAATGATATTATCTTTGTTGGGTTATTATTTGGCTTTTTATCCGCCACCATCGGCGCAGAAAGCCTTGTCTCGTTATGGTCTGCTATCGCGTTATGGGGCTATATCGCCTATCGGCAAACACACCAACGGCGCTATACCATTCTGATTGGGGGATGTGTTCTCCTCATCATCGGAAGTGTTCCCGCGTGGCATATTAATATTGTGGTGAGTTTACTCATTCCGCCAATTGTACTCATGACGCTCAAACTGACACACCTTAAAGTGGACGATACGATTCATGTGGCGTATAACCCCGTTTTTGCGATTACGGCTGTATTTTTGGTGTGTGGATTAATTGGGTATCAGTTTTTGGCGGTATGGGTACGGCAAGATTGGACGGATATTATCCACACATTCACCGTAGAGCGGACACTCACCCAACCGATGGTGATAGCCTATTCGCCACAGCACCCCCTCGCCTATTATGACCGCACCGAAAAAATTGCCTTTGCACGCGGGGCAGTGGTGAATGTGGGCTGGCGCGATTTTTCTGCGGATGAATTAGCGACCATTGCACAGGCATTGCCCCCTAGTGCGGTGATATGGATAGTTGC
>DAOTUO010000111.1:0-2508 GCA_034436595.1 Anaerolineae bacterium
TTTAATATTTGGATGAATGACTGCAAAATGCGGTGCATCATGCCCTGGTTTTCTGCGCCCATAAACACATAGCGCATGGGTTTTGGGCGCATTGGATATTTTTTGACCAATACCTGTGCCTGCCGAAAGGCATGAGAAAGCGGGGGTTGCACGGTGGTGGTATCTACCAGCACCTTCACAGAGGTCTCTTGTGGCAATTGATAGAGTTGCTCAATATACACAAACCATTCATCCAATGCCGCACGGTTGGCTTGCTTAAAGATAAATTCATAGAAATGATTGGGATGTTGCACAATCTCTAGGTATTTTGGCGGGGTGTTAATTGTGAGCATAACATTGTCTACCATTCTTCATACTTTTCTGAATATACCCATCATATATCCGCAATATAAACATAGGTTAAAAAATTCATAAATTTTTACCGAAATATGCCCTTTTGCTGTATCGGGCTAACCCATATTAGAGAGTCGTTCTGGGCGGTTTTCTGGTTCTTTGGCAAACAGAAAATCTAACGACTGTTCGCGGTTATCCCCATAGAAATAATGAATATCATCGCCTGTCCGCAATAACTGGATGAATGACTGCAACATTTTGTCCATTACCCCCTGCGAAACGGGTGCTAAAAACACGCCACGGGCTTTTGGGCGGTGGGGATATCGCTTGATAACGGGTTGTGCTTTGCGAAACGCATACGCCAATGGGATAGTCTGAATAAAATGGGTATTGGTCAGCAATTTGAGTGGGATACTCGGTGGCATCTGATATAACTGCTCCATATAAAACAGCCATTCATCAAACGCAAGTCGTGACGCACTACTCGGCTTAAAGATAAATTCATAAAAATGATTCGGATGTTGCACAATATCTAGGTACTTGGGTGGCGATTTAATAGTGAGCATCGGTTACAATTGAGACCTCTATAAACAACGTGATTTTATCATTATATAGCGACATGCAGGTAGATTGGTCTGAATTTATTATGAATTTTTCGTTGGGATATGGGTGGGACTCGGCGCGGGTCATGGGCAAATGGGTCTTATTGGGGGCGCTGGTGGGCATCTTATCGGGGAGCGCCTCTGCGTTATTTCTCATCACACTCGATTGGATGACCACCACCCGCCTCGCCAACGGCTGGTTATTATTTTTGTTGCCACTGGCAGGGTTGGCGGTGGGATTTGTCTATCACCATTATGGCGGACGCGCCAAAGGTGGCAATTCGCTGATAATTGATGAGGTGCATCTCAACCAAGAACGCATCCCTGCCCGCATGACCCCATTTGTACTAATCGGCACACTGGTCACACACCTCTTTGGTGGGTCGGCGGGGCGTGAAGGCACAGCCATTCAGATGGGCGCAAGTTTGGCAGACACGGCACGGCGCATTTTGCGCTTGAATAATGCCGATGACCGCCGTTTGATGCTCCTCGCGGGTATCAGTGGCGGATTTAGTAGCGTCTTTGGCACACCGATAGCTGGGTTTATCTTTGGCATGGAGGTGGATACCGTCGGACGGGTACGCTATGAGGGCATTATTCCGTGTCTTATATCGGCGCTGGTGGGCGATTGGGTCACACGGGCATGGGGCGCGAGTCATTCGCACTATCCACTGGCACCACTCATAGAATCTGCGCCCGATATTATGCTAAAAGTGGCGATAGCGGGGGTGATATTTGGCATCACCAGTCGGCTTTTTGTGCTGGGGATAAAAACGGTCAAGACCACCCTCGCGCGCTTCATCGCCTATCCGCCCTTCCGTTTGGTTGTGGGGGGGATGATAATTATCGGCTTGACACTGGTCATCGGCAACGGTGATTATTTGGGTCTGAGCCTGCCCCTCATCCAAAATAGTATGCGCGGTGAAGGTGTGGTGATAGGCGCATTTTTGCTCAAACTCATTTTTACGGTGGTCACACTTGGTAGCGGATTTTTGGGTGGCGAAGTGACCCCCCTATTCGTCATCGGCAGTACATTGGGTTATACGCTCGGTGTGTTATTGGGCATAGACCCCGTGTGGCTGGCGATGGTGGGATTTGTCGCGGTATTCGCCGCCTCTAGCAACACCCCCATTGCGTGTATTTTTATGGCGATTGAATTATTTGGCGGGAATATCGCGCTCATGGCGGTGGTCGGGTGTATGGTGGCGTATTTGGTGAGTGGGCATGAGGGGATTTATTATACCCAACGGATAGCCACACGCAAGGCGGGGCGATAATTGACCAATACCGTTAAGATAATGGAGAACCGAAAACAAATTCATAGGATTATGTCAATAACGCATCATTAAACGTGTTTTCACCCCAACCCCAACCTCTCCCCAAAAATTGGAGCGGGTTGTACGGACAAGCCTTTAATCGCGTCCCTAAGCCTAGAAATGGGTTTCTCCCCCTTTCTCCACACAGTGGGGATAAGGGGGCTGGGGGGATAGGGGTGCTTTAAGCTGATAATTGACTTGAAAATGCTTATCCATTGAAATTTGAAAATCATTTGAATTCAAAATAGTTGTTCCAT
>DAOTUO010000112.1:0-22749 GCA_034436595.1 Anaerolineae bacterium
GTAAAAATCGGGCTTGCCATGGCAAGCCCCTACGCCATACCCATTTTTTGTGATGAAAATAGGCAAAACAACCCCGTTCACGGGGTTTCAGAGGGTCAGACGGGTGGTTCACCGCCCGTTGGCAGGTAACATACACGCTATTTTTATCCTATTTTGCCTTTTTAACTACGGACAAGCCTTACATGCCGTCCGCAGGGGTGGGGGGATAGGGGCTGTTTTTATAATTTCTTTCGACACTCTACTACTATTTTCTCTAGTTATATAGCGAAGGTTACTTAAAATGGCAACTGAAAGATAGTTTGATGAAAATAATCCTCCTCATGGAGCGCATCCTCACATCCAATTGGTTTATTCGCCTATTGATGGTGTGTGTGGTTGGCGTCATGGTCATGAGTGCCGCCTTCTTCAATGTGGGCAAATATGATTATGTGGATGACGGTGCATTATGGCTGGCGCTTGGCGCGTTGATATTGTTGCTCATCTTGCTGGTGATGTGGAATTATCCCCCTTGTGGACGCGCAGAAGCGCGTCCCTACGCATCCCCTACACCCCAAAAAGCCCCAATGTATCGCATACGATGGGTATTTGTGTTACTTGGGATTATGGCGCTGGCGATTTTGGCAGAGATGAATGGTTATGTGTTCCGAATCCCCCAATTACGGCATGTATCATCGCATATCCAATTTGCCTTGTGGGTGGGTGGGATTGGTTCATTGGCGTATGGCTTTGCGGGATGGCGTTATGCGTGGTCAGAAAAAAAGACAACATTTGGGGCAATACGGCGGGTGCGCGTCCCATTGCGTGACAAAACGTTTCGCCAACATCTGATGAGCCTGCCCCGCCAAGAGGTGATAGGGGTGGTGGTAGTGCTAACCCTTGCCACCGTCATTCGTGGGTGGCAACTCGAAACACTTATCCGTCTGTGGGTAGATGAAATTCACTTTTCAAACCCCGTGCTTCACTTTAACATCAATATGAATATTGATTTGCTCACCCCATTTAGCTCTGTGGCGGCATTTTCTTATGTATTCCCCTATATTCAATGGCATTTTGTCGAACTCATTGGGTGGAATTTGGCGGGATTACGCATGTTGAGCGTTATTATGGGTGTTGCCAATATTTTGGCGCTATATCTCCTCACCCGTGAGCTATTTAATCGGCGGGTGGCGATGATGGCGATGGTCGCGTTTGCATCCTTGCCGATTCATATCCAATTTAGCCGATTGGCGCTCAATAACATCGCAGACCCATTATTTGGCACACTCACATTTTATTTTATCGCCAGAGGGCTAAAATATCCCCATCAGATGCGCGGAAATTTTGCATGGGCGGGGGCAATGCTGGGACTCACGCAATATTTTTATGAAGGGGGGCGCTTTGTATACCCTGTACTCGTACTAGGATGGTTTGGTTTTGTCGGTGGTTGGGCATATTTGCGTCATATTCGTCCGCTTCTCACATTTTTGGTCATCCGAAAAAATACCCGTCGGGCGATTTTGGCGGGATTATCGCACCTAGACCCCATGCCGATTATCCGTGCGGGAATGATTTTGTGGGTGGTGGCGATATGTGTCGGCGCACCTGTATATTACACCCTTATCTCGCGTAATCATGAAGTCGCACCCCGATTGGAGACGGCGGGTATCTCTGATAAGACGGTGAATAAAATCAACGGGGTACAAGATGTTGCTAACCATGTGATAGGGCGTTTATATGAAAGCGCGATGATTCATGTGGCTGTCCCAGAGGCACAACTCTATTATGGGGGCGATTCGTCGTTTCTGATTGGCATCATCATCCCATTTTTCTTGATTGGCACAGCGTATGCCCTATGGCTGATGTTGTTTGGGGGTGTATTTCAGACGCAATATGTCGCGGGGGCGAGCCTGATGCTGATATGGGTGGGCATTACATGGTTTGGCAATGTCTTTTTGGAGGAAAGTCGTATCTCGGCGCGGTATGTGGTGGAATTTCCCGCATTGGCGACATTGATAGGGCTTGGGGCGGTGATACTTGCGGATGGTCTGTTTTTACGCGATGATAAGTGGCGCAATCGGCTTTTGGCGGGGTTGGTATGCGTGATTTTTATCCCCCAGGTTGTCCATTATTTCAATCATCACCTGCCCCTGTTTAATCAACAATTTCGTGATGACAGAGGGCGCAATTACGATGTTGAAGATACCCTCTATCGCTCGGTGGGATTTCCTCCCCACACACGGGTGCATATCATTGATTTTCCTGCGATGTATTCGCCAGATGCCTATAATATTTTGCGTTTTCTCACCCGTGAAACAGGCGCGGATATGCAAGCCACCACACTCAGACCCGATGAATTTACCAATGCCTATTTGGATGCTCAACCGCGTATTACTGACCATGCGTTTTATCTGCCACCGATAGATTTGCTCAATATAGACCGTTTGAAGCTGTATTATGGGGAGGCGTTGCAAGGTCCGTTTTATACCGAATTCCCGACATCAAAAGAAAAGGGGATGGTACTCTATTATGTGCCATCGAATGTGGCAACCATAGCCGATAATTTGCCTGCGGAGTGAAAAAACACCTATAATAAGATTTATCTGATAATCGAAAGTGAATCAATCATGGAAGTGACCCTAAGTATTAATTTAATCACCAGCAACCCTAAAGTGCGTGGCGGTCGTCCATGTATTGTTGGCACAGGCTTGCGTGTGAGTGATGTCGTGATGGCGCATTTGTATCATGACCAAAAACCTGATGAAATTGCTGTGAATTATGATATATCCGTTGCATCGGTTCATGCGGCGTTGGCGTATTATTATGTGCATAAAACGGATATAGATACCGATATTCGCGCACAAATTGAGGTTTCACAGCGATTAAAAGATGAATGGATGGCTGATGGCAACACTCCGCTTTTACCTTGATGAAAATATGTCAATCGCTATTGCCGACCAACTTAAACAACGCGGTATTGATGCCGTTACAGTTCGAGATTTGGGGTGATTAGGGGATACTGATGATAATCATCTCCTACGGGCGACCAATATGGGTTATGTATTGTGTACCAATGATACTGATTATGTTGAATTAGCCACACAGGGTAGCCAACATGCAGGCATTATTATTGGTCAACAAGAAAAACATCGCGTTGGTGATTGGGTCAAAGGGCTAACCCTTTATCACGCCGTATACACCGCCGATGATATGATAAATCGGCTTGAATACCTATGAAATAAAAAACGGGGGAGCAATGTCCCCCGCTTGGGTTATACGATGGTTGGGTTGTCGTCATCGTCTACATTAGGGAAGTCGCCCATGGGCATATTTTCATCTATTTCGATGCTAATCCGTTTTTTCTTCCCCTCAAAAATCCCAGTGGGGGGATGTGCCGATGGCACAGGTGGGACGGGTGGGACGGGTGGCACGGGCGGTACGGGTGGCACAGGGGCGTTAGTCGCCATATCATACCGAGTCATGTCGGTTTGGGCGTTATAGACCTTGCCATCGGGCAAAATTGCCCCCATGAGTTCCACATCTTCTAAATATGCGCCACTCAAATTGGCATCGCGCAGATTTGCCCCTGTGAGGTTCACATTCACCAAAATCGCCCCGTCAAAATTGACATTTCGCAAATTTGCCCCTGTGAGATTGGCATCGGTAAAATCGGCTTTGGTCAGATTGGCATCGTTGAGATTTGCCCCGCTTAAATTTGCCGATGTGAGGATAGCCCGTTCAAAATTGGCATTGGGGGCATTGCATCCCGCCAAAATCACTTCGATAAGGCTCGCCCCGCTCAGATTGGCATCTGCCAACATCACACCCGATAAATTGGCTTTATCCAAAATAGCAAAGGACAGATTGGCATTGTTTAGTTTTGAGCCAGAAAAATTAGCACGGGTCAAATCGCTACGGCTCAAATCGGCATCGTTTAATTTGCAGGCAGAAAAATTTGCCTTTGCAAAAATGGCTTTATCGGCTTTGATATTGGGCATTTTGCTGGCAGAAAAATTTGCCTCAGAAAAATTTCCGCCCGTTAAGGTTGAATCTGATGCTTTGCACTCAGAAAAATTGGCGCGTGGGGCGGTTACTTGGCTTAAATTGGTATTGGATAACCGCGCCCCATTTAGATTGGCATCGGTGAGGTTTGAGCCACTCAAATCGGCATCATTGAGGCGGGCATTGCGTAAATTTGCCCCGCTCATATCTTGCCCCTTTAGATTGGCGTTTGCCATATTTGCGCCTTCACCATCGCTATCACTATCAAATTCAAAGTCAAAATTGGTGAGCGCCCGTTTGATGGTGCTTTTGCTCATCCCCAAAATTTGGTCGCGTAATTCACGTCCCAGATTTTTGATATTATCCATATCGGGACCAAATTCACCCTTAAAATCGTGGCGTGTTCCGCGTCCAAACGGTTTTTCGTCTTTGAGCATCCCCTCCAGATAAAGCACCAGTTGGTTGACGGCATATTGCACTTGCCCGACCATCTCTTCTTCTGTGAGCGTATCATCGGCTTCGAGTGTGAGTGTCTCGGTGATATAAAAATCATCGGGAAAGAGTTCACACACTTTGCCATGTAATCCGTTATAGCCCTTCACGGTCATTTTGCCCGTGCCTTTATATGCGCCTGTGGCGATAGCGCGGTGGGTGGAGTGTTGCATGGCTTTAAGCGCACGCAATAGTTGGGGTAATTGTGTCTTTTGGTTCTCGTCCATGAGATTCCTCCTCAATACTTTCTTCAATACTCAGCTTATTTTTAACAACAGGGGCTTCATCTGTGTCTGTGACATCGGGCGCATCGGGTTGTTGAATTGCCAGCAGGGTTTGTGGTGATACCAACCCGCGCATGGTCTTTTTGGCATGAAATAACCGTGATTTCACCGTGCCGATATTTACATTCATCACTTCTGCAATTTCGGCGTACGAGAGGTCTTCCTCGCAATATAAAATTAGTGTCTGACGATGATGCTCTGGCAAGCGGTCTATGGCTTCTTGCACTTCCAGATACAACAACATCCAATGGGCAATTTCGTCTGGTGGTTGCGATTTATCGGCATGAAACGATATACGCATCTGTAACGGCTCATCATCCAACGATACCACATCATATCGCCCGCCACGCCGTAGCACATCGTATGCTTTGTTCCGTGCCACACGAAACATGAACGGGCGCAATTTTTCTGGTGGATAAATATCTTCCAGATGCGTATAGAGCGTGATGAAGGTCTCTTGCACGATGTCTTCTGCCAAATGGTCATCGCCCACCAACCGACGGACAAAACGCAATAGCGCAGGTTCTAACGATAGGTGCAACAAGTCGAAGGCTTCTGGATCGCCCGCTTGTGCCTGTATTAAATAATCGTGTTCTTGTTCATGCGCCATGTTTAGCCTCTCCTGTCTCTTGATAATGAATACGTAACAGGAGGTGAATCGGTTCAATATTTATCTAAAATCCAGCGCATGATGGTGTAATTGGCGGCGAGTGCGGCATAATCGCCAAAGGTGGCAAAGGTGTCATGGACAGCTTGAGCCGATACTTTCCCCTCAATTCCAAAGAAATACCGCCCCACCGCCGCCTGAAGTGCGACATCGTTATGCCCCACCACATTATGAACGCCGAGTGTGCGTTGCAATGTCCATGAGGCTGTCCAGTGACCTATGCCTTTTATCCCCACCAAAAAATCATACGCCTCTTGTGGGGGCATGGTCACAATGGTTTCGAGGGGCAAATCGCCCGTTTCAATCGCTTGGGCAATGCCTATCATCAATCCCATGCGCTTAAAAGTGATTTTGAGCGGGGTAAATTCGTCAATTGTTGCCATCGCTATTTGGGACGGGGCGGGGAAGGCATATCCGCGCAGACCATCCGCCTCTAGCCAATTATCGCCCCATTCCACCAACCAGCGTTGTGCTTTTTGCGCCGCCACCCACGCGATTTGTTGCTCGATGATGGTGTGCAGGATGGCTTCAAAGGCGGTTTGCGTGCGTAGCCAATGTAATCCGACCAGAGGTCGCACAATATCCCATAATAGCGGATAGGCTTTTGCAAATTCATAAAATGGGGCATAATTAATATCTATACACAACAAATGCTCCACTTGGAGGAGCAATTCATTTATATTGATTGCAACCATCGCAGAAATCACCGTCACTTGCAATTGAGGCTTTGCTATTGTGCCACTGCTAATGACTTTTATCATCACCAACCCACCCCTATGGTGGAGTGTGCGCCAATAGGCATTATCATGAACAAATTCCATAACGGGGTGGGTATACCGCCCTAGTAGATTGGTCATCAACGAAAAATTGTAAGGCGGTGTGGGCGATAAAACACCGATTATTTGGGGAAATTGGGGTTGCATGTCCATCAGCCTCTGCAAATTTAAGAGATACAATGTGTTCAATTATAGTGATATGATGGATATTAAGCGACTATGACCACTATTTTGGTAGTAGATGATACAGAGGTCAATCTGACCCTCATTGAGAATTTGCTCACATATTCTGGATACACCATTCTCACGGCGCGGGATGGTCAGGATGCACTGACTATTATGCAACAACAAACCATCCAATTATTGATTGTAGATTGGATGATGCCCCGCATGGATGGTATAGAACTCATTCGTGCAATTCGGGCGCAGTTTCCAGAACCCTATCGCTATATCATCATGCTCACAGGTCGTCAAGAACGCGATGCGGTGGTGACTGGCTTGGGTGCTGGTGCAGACGATTTTGTCACCCGTCCATTTAATTCGCGCGAATTAGAAGCGCGGGTGGCGATTGGGGTGCGGATTATTGAACTCGAAAACAGAATGCGCGATTTGGTGCTGGTCACAGAACGCAGTAAACAAATTTGGGAAGCCACCACCGATTCAATTGTACAACTCATTTGTTTGGTAGACCGTGATGGATTGGTACTGCGCTCTAACGGGGTTGTAGAAAATTGGCGTTTGTCGTCTATGTATGAGGCGGCTGGCTTGTCACTGAGCAAATTGATGGGCAAGGTTTATAAAGATGCTGGCAAAAAATTGGCAGATGCTTGGGATGTGGCAAAAGAAAAATTGGCGCATGGACTGGAATATGATTTTGAATGTCGAGATGACCAATTGGGGTATTATTTTGATGTTCACTACCAGCCGATTAACCCCTTTGGCGGGCTTTTTGAGCAAGAAGAAGCCTTTGCCGCCGTGAGTATTCAAGATATTACCGAGCGCAAACAACTTGAACTCAATTTGCAACAAGCCAATGCCCAACTCGCTATTGAACGCGACAAATCGGATGATGTGCTGGTCAATATGTTGCCACGTCCTATCGCAGAACGGCTAAAATCTGGTGAAAAGACGATTGCCGAATATCACGAAAATACGACCGTCATGTTCGCGGATTTGGTTGGATTCACACCGCTTACCGCTGCCCTCGCGCCACGCCAATTGATGGAAATCCTCAACACTGTTTTTTCTACATTTGATGTATTGACCCAACGACATGGCACAGAAAAAATTAAGACCATCGGTGACTCGTATATGGTGGTGGCGGGAATTCCAAACCCATTGCCAGACCATGCCCAATCTATTGCTAAACTAGCATTGGCGATGATACGCATCATGAAATCTCTCAGTGAGCATATTGGGATTGTGCTGGAATTGCGAATTGGGATTGATAGCGGACATGTGGTGGCGGGTGTGATTGGTAGCGTGAAATTTTCATACGATTTGTGGGGGGATGTGGTGAATACGGCGAGTCGCATGGAATCCACTGGGCAGGGTGGCAAAATTCAGGTGACAGAGGCGGTTTATCACCTACTCAAAGACCAATTCAAACTCGAAAAACGGGGTTTAGTGGATGTGAAAGGCAAAGGAAAAATTTTGACCTATTGGCTTGTCGCAGATTTGGGTTAAAATCTTGATAAACAGTTTTATAAAAACGCAACCGATTGCGCTTGTAATAAGAGGATTTTGATATTATGGCATTACTCCCCATTGTGAAAGTAGAACATCCCGTTTTGCGTAAAAAAGCGGTGAAGGTCATCAGTTTTGATAACAAATTTCAACAACTGGTGGATGATATGATAGAGACGATGATAGATGCCCCTGGTGTGGGACTCGCCGCGCCACAAGTTAATGTGAGCCAGCGCCTGATTGTGGTGCGGTTGGCAGATGACGAAGAGAGCAAAGCCGAATATGGCGACCAAGCGGGGGTGGTTTATGTGGTGGCAAATCCCAAAATTACCAAGACCAGCAAAGAGGTGGTAGATGGCATTGAAGCCTGTTTATCTATACCCGGTTATTATGGTGAAGTGGAGCGATTTGAGACGGTGGTTGTCACAGGACAAGACCGTCATGGCAAAGACTTTCGGCTAAAGGCAAAAGGTTGGTTGGCGCGGGTTTTTCAGCATGAGATAGACCATTTGGATGGGATTCTCTACACCGATATTGCGGCGGATGTGTGGAAAGCCAAAGATGGTGAAGAGCTTGTCGAAGGCGAAAACCCTAAAAAAGATTTGAAAGTATAAGGGACAGGCATATCTGCACCGCCCCAAAATACCACCATAAGGGATGTGATGATAGGTTGCATCCCTCAACGCATCGCTATTCGCAAGCGTTGTTCAAATTCCCCCATCATCGCCGCGGTTGCCCCCCATATCTTGTGTTCGCCAAATTTATAATAGGGCAGACGAATTTTTGTCCCACGCATTTCTGCCTCATCTACCCCTTTGATATACGGATTGAGCAATTCTGTCAATGGAAAATAAATCACCTCTGCCACCTCATTGTCATTTGGGATACAGATAGGTTTATAGGGCATGGTCGCCACAGTGGGATAAACGGTGAAATGACTCGGCGGGATATAAAACTTATTCAGATGCCCCAAAATGTCGAGTTTATCATAAATACCGAGTTCCTCGCGTGTTTCACGCAAGGCAGTGGCGATAAAATCGGTGTCGGTGGGGTCTTTTTTGCCCCCCGGAAAGCTAACTTGTCCGCTATGGTTGCCAAGATGCTCACTACGGAGTGTTAGAATGAGCGAATAGCTATCCATATCGGGATAGACCAGCGCCAAAACACCTGCCTCTTTAGGGGGCTTGTCTTTGTTTTCTGGGAACATCCCGCGTGGATGAGGTGCCATCGTTTCTTGGGCATTGGCGGGGTCAAATTCGTTTAGATTGAGTGCTTTGCGAATTATATCTAGGGTAATCATGCTTCTAACCATACATGCAAATGATGATGACGACGCGGGTATAATTTGCCAGTGATAATTTCTGGCATAGGATGATGATTTGGGATGAGGCGCAGGCGCAAACGGTCTATGGATGGTCTGCCCGCGGATTGCCATTGGGTGAGTTGATTTTCTATTTCGATAAACGCATCTGACCCTGCAAAACAATGTGCTTTGCCCATGCCATAATAGGGGACAAAACTGGCGCTGGCGGGTGTGAGCAGGGCAAATCCCTCGCCACCCATGCCATAGGCGCGGTAGCTGTCGCGGATGGTATAGAGCGAAAATACATCTTTTGCGCCTTCATGAAGCATTAGGAAGGGGATGAATCCATACCAATATTCGATGGTATTGAGCGGTGCGCTTAGATAGCAATCTTCGGCATCGCTAGAGAGCAATGCCGATAGTGATGCGGTATCTATTTTATCTATGCCATCGGCAAGGAGCATCAGTTCTGTGCTACCGACAAATTTTCGCATCACAGGACCTTGTGCAATGCCCCGAATATAGACAAATGCACTTGGCATGACATTTTCTGCATAGAGTGTGCCATCGGCTTGTTGGCTAAACGATGCCATGACTTGCAAGCCATCCAACCAAATGGGGGTGATGAGACGTCCTTCTGGTTTGAGCTGTTTTATCCACGCGGGAGGAATATCCCACACGCCACAGGTAACAACAATGCGGTCATAGGCGGCGCGTGGCGCATACCCTTCTGCACCATCGGTATTCACGACTTTAACCATGCTATAGCCATTTCTGACCAGCTTATTTTCGGCTTCTTTGGCAATATCACGGTCAATTTCGAGGCTGGTGACTGTGCCTTCCTCTTTTCCCACCAAATACGTCATGAGCGCAGAGACATAGCCTGTGCCTGTGCCGATATGCAAGACATTTTGCCCACGTTTGAGCGATAATTGTTGGAGCAGATGTGCCACCATACTCGGCATCGTATCGGAACAAGTTGCATCTCCGCGCAGGTCTGTTCTAACCGCAACCGATTCATCGGCATAGACTTGCTCTAGGGGGGCATCTGGCAAAAAGAGATGACGCGGGATGGCGAGAAGGGCATCTTCGACACGCTGGTCGCTCAACTTTCCGCGTTGGCGCAATAAATCCACCAACGATTGTGCAGGGTTAATTGCGGGCATATTTACCTTTTCTACCCAAACCATCACCATACCATGCCCGCCGTTTGCGGAGCGATACACCAGGGTCTACCCCGCGTGGTCGTTCTGTTCGCACACGCCCGCGTGCATCTATATGGACTTGCCCTGCTTTTTGCAGACGGGCAAATTCTTCTGGGGTGATGACGGGCGCGACTTCACCCCCCAACCGATTGAGTCGGTCATTCATAGCGTTATCCGCATCAGATGTGTCGTCTGTGGGGATATTGGGTGTTTCATCAGACATCAAAAACTACCTCCAAATGAGGAATACAATCATTGCTAGTATAGCACCATTTTATATGAGTTTGATTGCCAATATTCCCGTTAACGTCATTATCGGCTACAATAAACACAGATTAAATCGTTCAACTTTGTACGCTCAAGGAATAACAAATTATGCCTTTGCGGATATTTAATGTCATCGGACGCGAAAAACAAGAATTTATTCCCATGCAAGAAGGTTATGTGGGGATGTATGTCTGCGGTCCGACAGTGTATGACCATGCCCATTTGGGACATGCCAAAAGTTATGTGTCGTTTGATGTGGTGGTGCGCTATTTGCGTTATAGTGGCTATCGGGTGTTATATGTCCAGAATATCACCGATGTTGGGCATTTGACCGAGACCGAGACGGGCGAGGATAGAATCCTCAAAAAGGCGCGTACTATGCAAGCCAAGCCCATGCAGATTGTCGAATCCTACACCCGTAGCTACTTTGATGATATGGACGCGCTCGGTGTTGTGCGCCCCGATATTTCACCGCGTGCCAGTGGGCATCTGCCAGAACAGATTAAGATGATAGAAACGCTATTGCGGAAAAATCATGCCTACGAAGCCAACGGTAGTGTGTATTTTGATGTGACCACTGCCGTATCGTATGGCAAATTGTCGAATCGCAAATTAGAAGAACAAGAAGAAGGCACACGCGAGACGGTACGCAATGAAAAGCGTAATCCACAAGATTTTGCCCTGTGGAAACGTGCCGACCCCGAACATATCCTGCGCTGGGATAGCCCATGGGGAGAAGGATTCCCTGGGTGGCATATCGAATGTTCGGCTATGGCGATGAAATATTTGGGCGTGACGTTTGATATTCACGGTGGCGGGATAGATAATATTTTCCCCCACAACGAATGTGAAATTATCCAGAGTGAATCTGCCAATGATGCCGATTTTGCCCGTTATTGGATGTTGGTCGGTAGCCTCACGGTGGCTGGCATTAAGATGTCTAAGAGTTTGGGCAATTTTACGACTATCAAGGATGCGCTCAAAACCTATCGCCCAGAGGTGCTTCGGATGTCTGTTTTGAGCGCCCATTATAGTAATCCTGTGGATTATAGTGATGAGGCATTGCAAGGGGCGCGTGGCGGATGGGAACGGCTGAATAATGCGGCGCGGTTGGTGGCAAACAAGCTAGAAAATGCCCCCAATACCGATGAAGGCAACGCCTTTTTAGCCCGTGTGGATTTGGCACATGACGACTTCAAATTGGCGATGGATGACGATTTCAACGCGCCACGCGCCATTGCCGTCTTGCAAGAATTTACCCGTGAGGTGAATACCCTGCTCAATGGCACATCAAATGTGGGTGCATCGGTGCTTGAAGCCATCAACGGCGTATATACCCGTTTGGGTGGGGAAGTGTTGGGGATTATTGCCCCAATGGAAAGTGCTAGTGGCAGTGGTAATGCCAAGCGTGAAGGCGCGATGATTGAACTGCTCATTGACCTGCGGAAAAAAGCCCGTGCCAATAAAGATTTTGCCGAAAGTGACCGCATCCGCGACCAATTGTTGGCGAATGGTGTGGTATTAGAAGACCGTGTAGACGGAACATTGTGGAAATATAACGACTAAGGGCGGGAAGCGATGCCACCAGAATATTTGTATGGACATTGGTCAGTGATGGAAGCGTTACGTGCCAATCGTCGCCAATTTGAACAGTTACTATTGGCAGAAAAAGCCGATGAAAAAGGGTCTATTGGCGAGATTATGCACATCGCCAATGTGCGAAATGTCCCCATTAAGCGTGTCCCCAAACATATATTAGATGATTTGTCTGGGGGGAATAATCATCAAAGCACGATTTTACGCACCAATAGCTATCGCTATGCCGAGATAGACGAAATTTTGGCTGTGGCACAAAAGCGCAACGAAAAACCCTTTTTGTTGATGCTGGATTTGCTCAAAGACCCGCAAAATGTGGGGAGTTTGCTCCGTGTAGCGGATGTGGTCGGTGTGCATGGCATCATCATGCAGGATAGGCGGGCGGTGGCAGTGACACCTGCCGTTGTGAGTGCCTCATCGGGTGCGGTGGAACACCTGCTGGTGGCACAAGTGACCAATTTGGTCAATACGATGAAAGACCTTAAGAAATATGATATTTGGATGGTCGGATTTGAGATTGGCGAAGGGCTGTTGCCCATCAACAAAACCAATTTGAATATGGGTGTGGGCATTGTCTTGGGCAGTGAAGGGGAGGGGATGCGCCGACTTGTCAAAGAGACGTGCGATATTTTGCTCACCTTGCCCATGCGCGGAAATGTGGGCAGTTTGAATGTCTCTACGGTGGGCGCAGTAGCACTTTATAACGCATGGCAAGCGCGTGAATGGCAAGGCTGGAAACCGTTATAACAGACTTGTGAGCAATCGCAAGTCTTTACGTGTATTTATTCACAGAAAAAGTTAAGGTGAAAACACCATGATAAACGACATCATTAACGAAGTAAAGTCAAAAATGAAATCTACGCTCAGTGTCTATGAAGAAGATTTACATGGGATGCGGAGCAACCGCGCAAGTACATCGCTTGTAGACCGCTTGATGGTCTCGTATTATGGGCAAGATACCGAATTGCGCCAATTGGCAAATATTTCTACCCCAGAGGCATTGCAAATCCTGATTCGTCCATTTGATATTGGGGCAGTTAAGGATATAGAGAAGGCAATTCGCAATTCCGATTTGGGGATTAATCCCAGCACCGATGGCACATCTATCCGTCTTGTGATGCCCCCACTCACCCGTGAACGGCGGGCAGAATTGGTGAAGGTGTTGCACAGACACATGGAAGAGGTGCGGGTGTCTATTCGCAATATTCGGCGTTCTGGCAACCAAGATTTAGAAGAATATGAAAAAGAGAAGATGATTTCTGAAGATGACCGCAAACGTGGTGAGACAGAAATTCAAAAACTGACAGACGAACACATCGCCAAAATCGAAGAACTTGGCAAAACCAAAGAAACCGAAATGATGGCGGTATAAGCACTTTTTTTGCACGCGCACTTGTTTATTGGGAAAGGCACACATAATCATGACCATCGCCCACATGAAGCACCCACAAGCCCCCGACACGGTGGACTTGCCCCCACTCGTTCCAAAGCATGTTGCCATTATTATGGATGGCAATGGGCGGTGGGCAAAAGCACGCGGATTGCCACGCACCGAAGGACACCGACAAGGCAAAGATAACTTGCGCCGTATTTTGGAAGCGTGTGTGGAATTTGGTGTCGAAATTCTCACCATCTATGCTTTTTCCACCGAAAATTGGGAACGCCCACCGTCTGAGGTGAGCGTGTTGATGTCTATTCTCAACCTTGTACTCGACCAAGAGGTCAAAAGATTGCACAAAAATGGGGTGCAAGTGCGTCATATTGGCAAATTTGATGGAGTAGACCCCAAATTGCAAAGAAAAATTTTACATGCCTGCGCGTATACTAAAAATAACACCCGTCTCATCCTCAATGTGGCGTTTAATTATGGTGGGCGTGATGAAATTGTTCAGGCGATAAAACGGATTGTGGCAGATGGTATTCCCGCAGACCACATCACAGAAGATTTGGTCAGTCATTATCTGTATACCGCCAACCAGCCAGACCCCGATTTGGTTGTTCGTACAGGGGGCGAATTTCGTCTGAGCAATTTTCTCATCTGGCAAGGCTCGTATGCCGAATATTATAGTACACCTGTCTATTGGCCCGATTTTGACCGTGATGAATTGCTCAAAGCCTTGTGGGAATTTAGCAAACGGCGCAGACGCTTTGGGATGACAGATGAGCAAATTGATGAATTAACCGAGTGATGTTTTTTAGAAAAAGAGGTCGTATTGTGAAATCCATTGAACAGGTAATGCAAGGATTGGCAACACAAAACTATATTGCTACCGATGAAATTTCTACGGTGATGTTTTTAGCCAACAAACTCGGCAAACCCCTCTTGGCAGAGGGTCCCGCAGGTGTTGGTAAGACAGAACTCGCCAAAGCATGGGCAGGGGCGAGTGGCAAGCGCCTCATCCGTCTGCAATGTTATGAAGGGTTAGACGAAGGCAAAGCCCTCTATGAATGGGAATATGCCAAGCAAATGCTCTATACACAATTACTCCGCGACAAACTAAGCCAAATCCTCTCTGAAACTGCCACCCTTACCGAAGCCGCCGATAAACTCGCCCAAGAGGATAATGTGTTTTTCTCTGAACGCTTTTTATTGGCGCGTCCATTGCTCGAAGCCATCACTGCCGATGAGCCTGTCGTGTTGCTCATAGATGAAATTGACCGTGCCGATGCCGAATTTGAGGCGTTTCTGCTGGAAATCCTCAGTGATTTTCAGGTTTCGATTCCAGAATTGGGGACGATTAAAGCCAAGCACCAACCCGATGTGTTGCTCACCAGCAATAACACCCGTGAACTCTCTGAGGCGCTCAAACGCCGTTGCTTGTATTTGTTTGTGGATTATCCTAGTTACGACTCTGAACTGAGTATTGTGCGTCTGCGCGTGCCTGCATTGAACGAAAAATTGGCGCGTCAAGCGGTGGAAATTGTTCAGGGATTACGTGAACTCGATTTGAAGAAAAATCCGAGTGTATCGGAGACGATTGATTGGGCAAAGGCATTGGTGATGTTGAATGCCGATGCGCTAGATAAAAAGACCCTCGAAATCACATTGACCGTTTTGCTTAAGCACGAATCGGATGTGCAAAAGGCGAAGCGTGTCTTGGTGGAAGGTGGCAAACCACATCCATTAGACCGCCGTCCGCGTCCGGGTGGGCGTTATAATTAAAAATAGGGTATTTGGTGATAGATAGGGGCGATATATGTCGCCCCATAATCATTTTTATGGATAAATCCCTATGAAAATTAACCCCAAAAATGGACATATCACCCTCACCGAAGTGGGGAATAAAATCATCACCCCCAATATGCCCTCTGCGCGGTATATGGCGCTCGGATTCAGCCTCAATAAACCAGACCATCCCGCCACGTCAGGTCAAATTCGCCAAAAAACACTACCGCCTATCACCGTACAATTTGGTGATGGCAAACTAAACGCGATTTTTATGCCTGTGGTCTCACATGGTGGCGATGAGATTTATCTCAACCAAGCCTATCGCTATTTGGCGCAAATGGGCGTGGATGTTCAGAGGTATTCATGGGGTGAGGTGAATATTGATGAACTGGTCGCTACGGGCGATATGTGGATAGAAATTCAGTATTATCAGCCCTAGCTCGGCTCATCAGACGATTCTGTTTTTTCTTCTGTGGCAGATGACCATGTGCCAAAGGTGCTTGGCGGGTCTATGGGTGGCGGGGTATAGCCATTTTGTGGGATTTGTGGCTTTGGGGTATTGAGCGCAGTGGCATTTTGCTTGAGTTGGTTGCTCAGTTTGACATTTTCTTTGATAGCCATCTCTCGGCTTACTGTATCCAAATCGCGCTGTAGGTCTTTGCTGGCATCGTCTAAATCCTTGACATACGGCTTGAGCAAGTTGCGGGTGGCTTGATTAATGCTTTGGCGGGTGGGCGGTGTTTTGGGCAATTCCACGTCCATACCCGCGTCTTTCATTTCTTGTTGGATGACTAGCATCATTTCTGACCAAATGTGACGCATACGGGCAAAAAATTTGCCGACCAAATACGCCCATTGCACGACACGCTTGGGACCCGCGACCACCATCGCTATCATAATCACCAGCAAAAATTCTAAGCCACCGATACCAAATAATTCCATCGTTATCACCCATCATTTTTATTTATCATCATCATTTTACGTCAAATAACAGGTTATTTTAAGCCCATAGGTGCTACACAAATGTAACTTTTATCATGCAAAAAGTTTACACAATGGTGACGAATGGCTCATACGCCCCCCATAATTGTGTGCTAAAATAGAGGTATCTTGAAATAGTGAGAAAGAGGTCGTTACAATTATGGGACCAGGAATACCAGAATTACTGCTCATTTTGGTGATAGTCATGTTGCTATTTGGCGTGGGACGCATTTCTAAGGTTGGTGGCGAATTGGGCAACGCGGTTGCCAATTTCCGCAAAGGACTCAGTGATGGCAAACCCTCCACCCCACCTGTGACAGAAGAGAAAGAACAAAACGTGTAGGCAAATTTGCCATACACCTAGCTTGTTATTAAGAAAAGGCGCATATGATTGCGCCTTTATGCGTTATAATCCCCCAATAAACCTTTTTCACCTCAAAAATTAATTTGTGGCAAAGTCATTCCCTTGTTATAATTTAATAAATCTCTGTATCACAGAGATTTTTCTTTATAACCACTTAACCTATTGTCCATATTGATTAAGGGACTCATCCTATGGGAAATCCAAAAGCCCACACCATTTTGTTTTTATCTAGTGCCTTCAAAGGCGAGCGCATGATAGAGGCGGTCAAATCGGCGGGGATGAATATTATCCTCATCACCGATGAAGAAAACCGTCATCAGCCGTGGCCCCACCATCATATAGATGAATATTTTGTGTTGCATGACCTCAGACGGTATCAGGATGTGATT
The DNA here is from genome assembly GCA_034436595.1 of Anaerolineae bacterium. GTDB lineage: Bacteria > Chloroflexota > Anaerolineae > Aggregatilineales > Phototrophicaceae. The sequence goes on from DAOTUO010000112.1 coordinate 17,158, forward strand.
CATAGTGTGAGTTTTCTGTGTCGTGGGCGAGTGATTCACCATATTATCCCCCTAGATGAATTTGAGGTGGAATTGGCGGCGGTATTGCGTGAGCATTTGCGCCTGCATGGTATGACCATTAGCGAAGTGCGTCCCTTCCGCGATAAACTCGCCATGCGCCAAGTGACACAAGCGGCAGGTATTGCTGTCCCCAATTTTATCGGCGTACTCAATTATGATGCCCTGCGCGATTTTGTGGAAAAAACACCCGCCCCGTGGGTACTCAAACCGCGCATGGAAGCTGGCGCAATGGGGATTCGTAAAATGCTGGATGCCGAAGCGATGTGGCGGGCATTAGATGAATTGGGCGATAAACAATCATTTTACTTGCTAGAGCAATTTGTCCCTGGTGATGTGTATCATGCCGATAGTATCGTCTATGAGGGCAAAGTGATATTTGTGAGCATCCAGAAATATGGCGCACCACCTATGCAGACCTATCAGGGTGGTGGGGTGTTTATGACGCGCACAATACAGTCATCTGATGAGGATTATAAAGCCATCCAACAGATGAATACACAAGTGATAAAGGCGCTCAATTTTCATAATGGTGTGACCCATGCCGAATTTATCAAATGGAATGAAGGTGGAAAGTTCCATTTCTTAGAAATTGCCGCCCGTGTGGGTGGGGCGAATATCGCCGATATGATAGAAGCAGGGCGCGGGATAAATTTGTGGGAAGAATGGGGACGGTTAGAGGTCGCTTTATTACGTGGCGAAAAATATGACCTGCCCAAGCCAAAAACCCTCCATGCAGGGTTGTTGATGACACTCGCCCACGATGAACATCCCGATTTGGCGCGTTTTTCTGCTGATGAAGTGGTGTGGAAGCAGGCAAAAGCCTATCATGCAGGTTTGATTGTCGCCAGCAAAAAATATGACCGAATCAGCGAATTACTGGGCGATTATCATCGGCAATTGGCAGAAGATTTTAGCGCGGTGGGTGTGCCTGTGGGCGCAACACGCACCGGACAACAAGGTTAACGGGTTTGGTATCTAAAAGGCATATTATCGGTGAAACAGATTAAGTTTGTATCCAATTATCCGCATTATGACCACAATAAAGTGGCGTTGCTCCCCACGCCACAGCGTATTGGGGCGCATCCAGACTATACAGGGCAGGGTGTGACCATCGCCTTTATAGATTCTGGTTTTTCGATGCACCCCGATATTTCAGACCGCATTATTGCTCATGCCGATGCCAGTACCAACCGCGTGTTAGAACAACCGCATGTGATGGAAATCACCGATATGAGTTGGCACGGTCAGATGACCAGTGTTATATCGGCGGGGGATGGTCGGACATCGGGCGGGATGTTCAGAGGAATTGCCAGCCAGAGCAATCTGATTTTTGTGAAGGTGAGTACACCTAAATATCAGATAAAAGAGAATGATATTCTGCGCGGATTGCGTTGGATATACGACTCGCGTAAGCGTTATAATGTGCGTGTGGTCAATGTGTCTGTGGGTGGCGATTATGAGAACAACGACCCTAACCACCCATTGCACCTTATCGTGAAAAAATTGCATGATGTGGGTATTATGGTGGTGATTGCCGCAGGTAATAGTGGCAAAAGGGGGATTGTCCCACCTGCTTCATCGCCCCATGCGCTCACGGTGGGCGGGTATGATGACCATAATCAGCTAGACAAACATCTTTGGAAACTCTATCGGCATAGTTATGGTGTGGTGTATGACGGCACGCATAAACCCGATATTTTAGGCTTGGCAGAATGGATCGCCTCGCCGATTTTGCCAAATAGCAACCAAGAACGCGAAATTGGGTGGCTTTCGCAGATGCTCCATATCCATACCAAAGCGGAACTCAGAGATATTTTAGAAAAAGGTTATGCCGATTTGGGCTTTGATGCCGATATAATCAATCATATTGATGATGAATTGGTCAATAAGTTGCAAGGGCGCATTTATCACCACAAAATCATAGACGCACATCATCAGCATGTAGACGGCACATCGGTGTCTACGCCCATTGTGAGCGGGATTATTGCCCAGATGCTTCAGGCGAATCCTGATTTATCACCGACAGATATTCGCCAAATTCTGACCAGCACCGCCACCAAACTCCCACATGTTGCGGGTAATATTCAGGGGGCAGGGGTTGTGAATCCGTATCAAGCGGTTATCACGGCGTTGTCTTGGTCAAGCACCCGCGCCAAAATTGTTTAATCCACATCCACATAGGAGTAGTATTGTATGAACCGAGAACATCATCGTTGGTATAGTCCCTCACTTAACCGCGACATGGAATTATTGGTCTTTGGTCATGCGGGGGCGAGAGTGATTGTTTTCCCAACCTCAAAGGGCAAATTTTATGAATGGGAAGACAGGGGCATGATGAACTCGCTCCGCCATCAGATTGACCAAGGCTGGTTGCAATTGTATTGTGTAGATAGTGTAGACCACGAAAGTTGGTATAACTATGGCGCACACCCTGGGGCGCGTGCTTGGCGACATCACCAATATTTTATGTATATCTATCATGAGGTGTTGCCCCTGTCTGTGCATAAAAACAGCAATCCATTTTTGATGACGATGGGCGCGAGTTTTGGTGCATTTCATGCGATGTCTTTTGGGCTGAAATTTGCCGAAAAAGTAGACCGCATTTTGGCACTTAGTGGGTTGTTCGATATTCGCTCATTCACAGATGGTTATGGTGGGGATATGGTATATGACTATAACCCGATGCAATTTATTCAAAACGAATGGCAAATTGAACGACTTAATGCGTTGCGCCATGTAGATATTATCATGGCGGCGGGTAAAGATGACCGCCTCGTTGAGCAATCGCGCAATATGTCTAGTGTGCTATGGGGCAAGGGAATTGGCAATGCGATGCGTGAGTGGGATGGCTGGTCTCATGATTGGCAATATTGGGAACGTATGATGCACATGTATTTGAATGGTCACGATTAGTCTATAGAGGAGATAGGGATATGGCTACGAAAAAGAATGAACCGATTAAGATTGGCTTATTTGTGGGGCGTGAATGGTCTTTTCCGCCTGCGTTTATTGAAGAAGTGAATCGTCGTACAGACCAAACAGGTGTGATTGCCGATTATGTTAAGGTCGGCGGGACGATGATGGATGAGGCGGTAGAGTATCGTGTGATTGTAGACCGCATTTCGCACGAGGTCCCGTATTATCGCTCATTCCTCAAAAATGCCGCCTTGCAAGGCGTGAAAGTGGTCAATGACCCATTTATGTGGACAGCAGATGATAAATTTTTTGGTGCATCGGTCATCACCAAACTAGGCATTGCATCGCCAAAGACGGTTGTCTTGCCAAATCGGGAATATGTCCCTGGAATTGTGCATAACGAAAGCCTGCGTAACCTCAAATATCCGATGGACTGGGGTGTTTTGGTGGATATGGTCGGCGGATTTCCGCTTGTCCTCAAAGATGCTCATGGCGGTGGTTGGCGCGATGTGTATGTGTGCCATTCGATGGATGAACTGATTTATCGGTATAACACCAGTGGCTTGTTGACCATGATTATCCAAGAATTTATCAAATGGGATAATTATGCGCGGTGCATGGGGCTGGCACAAGACGATGTGCGTGTGATGAAATATGACCCACACGCCCGTTATTATGCCCCAGAACACGACTTTTCTGATGAGATGTATCAGCGCCTCTATAACGAAACCCTCGCCATTTGCCGTGCTTTTGGTTATGACATGAATACCTGTGAATTTGCCATTCGAGATGGTATCCCCTATGCGATAGATTTTATGAATCCTGCCCCAGACATGGATGTGAATTCATTGGGGAAGGGGCATTTCGATTGGATGGTCACACACATGGCAGATAACATGATTAAATTGGCATTATCCAGTGTCGGCACACGCGATAGTTATACATGGGGAAATCTTACACCATCTACGAAAGCACTGAAGAAAAAATCCACATCTAAAGCCAAAGGAGGATAAATCTTATGTCCTCAATGGTTGATGATGCTGTCAAATATTATCATGATTTGCTTACGCCAGAGATGGCAGAAGCAACTGATTTTGCGCTACGTAAAAAATTACGTGACCGCAATTTGTATTTTGGCGACCGTCCGTTATGTGTAGTATTGCGTCCGTATTTCTATTCCGAGAATAATTGGATTTTCCTCAATTCTGGTTTAGAAAAATTGCTAGAGGCGTTTAATATTGTGCATCAGGTGTGTATTCAAGACCCTAAACAACGGGCTTATTTGATGTTGGATGATTATGAGGAACAACTCATCCCATACGATAAACCGAGTGTTCAGCCGTGGTCAAGTTCTCGCCTTGATATGTTTTATGTCACAGAAAAAAATGTCCTCAAATGCGTTGAATATAATGCAGAAACCCCCGCCGGCATTGGTTATGCTGATATGTTGGGGGAGGTGTTTTCTGAATTGGAGCCATTTAGGATATTTCAGAAAAAATATCACACCTTCATGATGCCTGCGCTTGACCAACTCACCGATTCGCTGATTGATGCGTATTTGGCATGGGGGGGGCAACGTTTTCCACAAATTGCCATTGTGGATTGGCGTGAAGTACCAACGCTGACAGAACATGAAATCACGCGCCAACATTTTGAGCGCAGAGGCTTAAAGGCGGTACTGGCAGACCCGCGTTCTTTGGAATATCACAATGGGGTGCTGTGGTCAGATGGTTTTCGGATTGATATGATTTACAAGCGGGTGCTGTATAGCGAATTATTCGCCACAATGGGTATAGATAACCCGATTACCCGTGCGGTACGCGATGGTAATGTGTTCATCACCAATTCGATTAGTGCCAAAATGTTGGCAAAAAAGGCGAGTTTGGCATTTTTGAGCGATACCGCTAATGCCCATTTTTTCTCTGCTGACCAACTGGCGGCGATTGCCACTCATATTCCGTGGACGCGAGTGGTCAAAGATAGCAAAACCACCTATGAAGGCAAGCCGATTGACCTATTATCCTTTTTGACGGTGAACAAAGATAAATTTGTCCTCAAACCCAATGATGATTATGGTGGGCGTGGGGTGGTATTGGGTTGGGAATGTTCATCAGACGGATGGGATGCGGCGCTCAAACAGGCGTTAATCGTTCCCCATGTGGTGCAAGAACGAGTAGATATTGTGCAACGCGACTTTCCGATGTGGCTCAATGGAGAAGTGGATATTAGCCCGCGTTATGTGGATGCAGACCCGTATGTGTTTGGTGGCAAAATGGTCTATGGACTCATGACACGCCTTTCTCCGTTATCATTGTTGAATGTGACAGCAGGTGGTGGGTCTATTGTGCCGACCATCCTTATTGAAAAACGGCGTTAATTCAAAATCAATGACGATGGGCGCAATCGGTTGCGCCCATTGGGACATATAGGGGTGTTTTATGACGCACATGACCAAAGACAAGGGTGATTTAGCCGTTGCCATGACCCTAGCCGATTTGCGGAAGCATGGCATTATCTGTTGCCTGCCCATCAGCGAACATCTGCCGTTTGATGTGGTCGCCATTATGCCCGATACGACCACATTGGTGCGCTTGCAGGTGAAATATCGGAAGGCGA
>DAOTUO010000113.1:0-2463 GCA_034436595.1 Anaerolineae bacterium
GGGACGGGGCGTGTGTTCGATGTGGCATCCACAGGCGGTCTCACGCTGAAAAATATCACTGTGTCGGGTGGGAACGCGGTGCAGGGCGGTGCGATCTACAACGCGGGAGACTTGACGCTCGAAAATGTCGTGCTAGAAAATAATTCTGCCACAGACGGTGGTGCGATATACAACATCGGCAATTTGGAGATGGATGGCGTGCAATCCAAAATAACACAGCGACAAATTTCGGCGGTGGGATATATAATCTAGGCGAATTAGATGTGGACGGCGTGAATATCCGCGACAACGATGCGCCAGAGGGTAGTGGGGTGTATCAGGGGGAGTAATATCCCCCCGATGACGATGATATGATATTACGCCGAATTTGGATTTTCGTTCCAGTGATATTCCATATAGTTGGCTGTCCAACGGGCTTGGTCTATGCCATAGAGCTTGCCTACCACATACAACGCCATATCAATCCCTGCCGATACGCCCGCGCTGGTGACAATTTTGCCATTATCCACCCAGCGCGATTGACGCATGAGGTTGGTGGTGGGGGATACTGCCGCCAATTCTTCAAAACTGGTGTGATAGGTGGTGGCAGATAGTCCGTGCAATAAACCAGCCTTGCCCAACATCAACGCGCCTGTGCAGACCGATAGCACCTGCTCTACACGCGGGGCATTGCTGGCAATCCACCCCGTGAGTGTCTCGTTGTGCATGGCGGTGCGCGTGCCACGTCCACCGGGAATGAGATAGATATCGGGTTTTGGGCAATTATCGAGGGTGTAATGCGGATTCACACTCAAGCCATTACGGGCGATTATCGGCTCTGCGCGTTCTGCGATGGTATACACGTTGAATAGGGGCTGTGTCGTGTCGTTGATGTCGCGTGCCACCCCAAATACCTCAAAGGGACCCGCAAAATCCAATACTTCGACCTCGTTGAAAATCATAATGGCAACATTACGTGGCATAAGCTTTTCTCCTTAATAGCAAATAGCAATGTGGGCATATACACGCCCATCAGATTATTGGTTAGCCAATCGTCTCATCATCTGCGAGGGTGATGGGTCCGTTGGGATAATTTGCCATGTGGGCAATCGTCACCAGCGCGTGAATGGGGATGGTATAGCCAGAATTGAGCATCATCTCGCGCCCGTTCTCGAATGATTTTTCCACGACCACCGCTACGCCGACCAAATTGGCTTTGGCGCTCTTGCAAATCCGTGCCAGCGCCATGAGGGTTTTGCCTGTGGCGAGAAAATCATCCACAATTAGCACATTTTCGCCTTCATGCAAAAATTCTGCGCTCACCAACAGAGGCACATCGCCCCCTTTAGTGTGGCTTGGGGCGGTCTCTAAAAATACAGGACCTGCCATGGTAATCGGTTTCTTTTTGCGAGCATACACCACTGGCACATCGAGTACCAACCCCGCCATCAATGCAGGACCAATCCCCGAAATTTCGGCGGTCAAAATGCGGTCTATTTTGACTCCGCTAAAGTGTGCCGCCATTTTCTCGCCCATCTCTTTCATCAAACGTGGATGAATTTGATGGTTGAGGATGCTATCCACTTTCAAAATACCATTTCCTAAATTGAGACCTTCGCTACGGATGAGTTTCTTTAAGCTATCCATTGTGTATTGTGTATGTCCTCATGGTTTAGGGGTGTTGCCACCCACTTCTTCATAAACATCGGCAAAAATCATCTCAAATGAGCCTGTGGGGAAGGTGGCGATTTGCCCGCCTGCCTCTTGTCCCTGTTTAGAAAGGAGCGAGGCTTCCATGCTGGTGCGGTCATCGTAATAGACTTCCAAAATCCGATAGTAGGGTGCTTTGCCAGCAGGACTGCCAAACACAGCAATCACCTGCCGACGGCGAATATTGGGCATACGCTCAACCAGCCCCAACAGGTCATTATAACTGTTCTCGAATTGTTCCATATTATCGGGATGATAAAACAACATCATGAATTTGAACATGGGTGTGCCTTTTTGCCAATTTGATGATAACTATTATACGTGTTCTTTACACACATCCGCTAGAGTCTTAACATTTTATTGCTTGTTATAATTTGGTAAATCTGGTACGCTATGAGTAGTTATAGAGTGCCATGAGGGGTTTTCATCATGAAAAAAGCACCATTTTTTGCCCTGACCACCGTTATCCTAGCCTTCATCTCCATTTATATATTACCCCCCCCATTACGAATCAGGCAGGGATACTCAGCGCCACCATCTCGCTGAGTAAAATTGCCAATAGTTGCATCGTGAATAATGCCAATATCGCCATCCAAAATGATAACCCCACCCCGCTTGATGCGACCAACAACTGGTGGGGGATGCCCAGTGGCGCGAGCTACGATGGTTTTTCTGCGGGCGATTTGGTTGGGCAAAATGTCGTGTATACTCCCCATTTGACCATCATGCCCATTTTATGTGACCTGTCTGATGCCGATTGGATTCCGTTCAGCG
>DAOTUO010000114.1:0-24102 GCA_034436595.1 Anaerolineae bacterium
CCAGTACAATTTTGCCTATTTTGAGGGGTGTACTGGCTGACTAGAGGCGTTAGCCTCGTATGTCAGCCACAAAACTATTAAAAAATACTCCCAAATTGGAATGTTCTCCTAAGCCAATAATCATATGAACTTGTTTTCGGTTTTCCATTAGTTCCTCTATGGCACAATAATCGGCACGACATATTCTTGTAAATCACTAAAATCGGGTCTGGCAACCAAAATACGTATCTGATAACTCCCCGATGGTAATTCTGGCAACACACCCAACTGACCATTCACAGAATTAAATACACGGTCTTGGATGGGTGTCCAATTGCCCCACTGCCCACCGATAATATCAATCCCATAATAGGCGGCTTGGTCTGGCGAAAATTCGACCACACCCGTAATTGCCATCGGCAAACTCACCACCTCATTGGGTTGTGGCGATAGGATATACGCCGTCACAGGTCTGCCCACCCCACCAAAATCACCGCCACCCGCATACCCTAATAATTCTGGGGTACATTCGATGCTGGGCAAAAAGGCGAGATTTGCGCCTTGTGCATAAATTTCGGCATTTGCCGCATCTGATGGCTCTATGGGCGGGGCAATAAACCACTGCTCACGCGCCCCTGCCGTGGTTTGTATGGCTTCGATTGGCACACGGCAATAACGCGGTGGTGGCGGTGATGTTTGACCAGCACCGACTTGGAATTGAATCGCATTGCCAATTTCTGGGGGCAATGGGATGACCACTGTGCGATAGATACCCGGGCTGACCAATTCGACATAAGACCCGCCTGCGGGTATGGCAAGTTGTGGTGATTGCACATTTTGTTGTATGAGGTTGCCTGCACCATCGGGTAGCAATGGGGGGTAATCGAAGACATATTCTGGAATTGTGCCAATACACCCTGTAGCAGGGTCGGTGAGGCTACGCACATCACAAATGCGCGTATATGTCAAACCCGATGGCGGATTGACCGTATCCGATACATGCTGACCATCCACTAGAAACTCATCAAAGTAGCGGGGCGTGGTGTATATCATGTTCATGACATTATTCCAAATGGGTGCCGCACCCGCCAAACCAGATACATCGCGCATGGGGTCGCCATTATTATTCCCCACCCATACACCAACGGCGACATTGCGGGTATACCCCACTGTCCAGTTATCCTTAAAATCGTCTGTCGTGCCTGTTTTGACCGATGTGGCGATATTTGGCGTATTGAGAGGGCTATTAGACCCCATAGCGGGGGTACGGGCGGCATTATCACCCAAAATACTGGTAATCATAAACGAAATGCGTGGGTCTAGGATTTGTGTTCCTAAGCCAGTCCGTTGTACCGATATGGCGTTATACACCCCTTTAGCGGGGCATCCATTTTCATACTCATAGATGACCAGATTTTGGCTATCTAGCACACATAAAATGGATGTGGAATTGACCAATGACCCCTGATTGGCAAAAACGGTATAGGCACGGGTGAGTTCTAGCAGGGTCATTTCTGCCCCACCGAGTGTAATGGCAGGACCATAACGCGACGCATCACGCCCAAAGGTCTGCACACCGAGCCGTTCTGAAAATGCCAAGAAATAATCTATCCCAACACTTCTGACAGTTTGAACGGCGGGGATGTTATAACTATTTGCCAGCGCACGGCGCAACGTCATGGGTCCATGAAAGGTGCGGTCATAATTGCGTGGGTCGTAGGGTGCTTGCCCTGGTTGTTGGATGAGTACCCGCGTGTCCCAAATCACATCACCTGTCCCCATACCCCGTTCTAGGGCGGCGGCATAGGTGACTGCTTTGATGGTACTACCCGGTTGTCTTTCGCGGATGGTCACATTCACGCGCCCGTCTATGGCATCGTTGTTATAATCAACACTGCCGACCATCGCCAAAATTTCGCCTGTGACGGGGTTCATCACCAAAACGGCGGCATTGCTCACATTTTTCCCCGCAAGATTGGCAATTTGTTGGGCGGCAACGGCTTGTACTTGCTCATGCAACACGGCATCTACGGTGGTATAGACCTGCAAACCACCTTTGGCAATATCTTCTGCGCTATATCCCAAACTGAGCATGAGGGATTCGAGTTCGTTGGTGGCATATACCGTAAAGTGAGGCGCACGCAAATCTATATTGCTATTCACAAACGATAAGCCTTGCCGTACTGTCTCGTCCATCACGGCTTGGGTAATATACCCTTCTTCAACCATCTCATTTAAGACAGCCATCCAACGCGATTGTACCGCCTGTTGCACATCGGGCGATGGGTCTAAGGGGTCTAAATTGGCGGGGGCTTGTGGCAACCCTGCGAGAAGGGCGGCTTCGCCCAATGTAAGATCTTTTGCCTCTTTGCCAAAAAAGATTTGCGAGGCGGCTTGTGCGCCATAGGCGAGATTGCCATAATAAATTTCATTGAGATACAGTTCCATGATTTGGTCTTTGCTCATACGCCCTGTGAGCGCAACCGCCAGCAAAATTTCTTCTGCCTTACGTTGGACGCTCCGTTCTGAGCGATATTGAGCATCGAATAACACATTTCGCACCAATTGTTGGGTGATACTACTACCACCCGTCTGCGCGCCCCCTAGCCCCACATATCCCAAGAGTGAAACCATCGTTGCGGGAATATCTACGCCGATATTGCCATAGAAAGAATCATCCTCAATCGAGATGGTCGCATGAATTAAATCTTGTGGAAATTGGTTAATTTTGACAGTGGTTCTACGCCCTTCATCGAATACCTCAAATAAGGGGAGTCCGTTGCGGTCATAAATAAAGGTGCTTTGAAATTGGCGATAGGTATCTATTTTTTGCAGGCGTTCATTGAGCAAATCGCCCACACGAGCATAGGCTAATCCACCTGCTACCGCCGTGAGTAGGGTGAATCCACCGCAAAAGGTGATGAATAAGCCCAAAAATACTGCCCAACACCCCACACGCGGGGTGCGTCTGCGCGATGCCCGCGATGGCAAGCGACTGTCTTGTGGGATAGCCATCCGTTGTTGCAGTGGCGGGGGAATCATTTGTTGTTGTGGCGGACGCTGAAACTGTGCATTATTGGCATTTGGGATAGGGGCATTCACCCGTTGGTTGGGTTGGGTCATCTGACCCTGACCCGATAGGCGCGGATTTGGCATGGTATTTTGTGGGCTTTGCACCGTTTTAGATTGCACTGTCCGACCAAAATCGGGGTTGGGGTCTAATCCACCTGTCCCTGGTAGGGTTGGGGCGGATGCCTTGTTATTGGGCATGGTCACAAACATATTGCCCACATTTTTCACCGAATCCATCGGTTCTGTGGGTTCTTGGGGCAAATAAAACGGCACATCGGTATCACCAGAATGATGTCCCATTGGGCGCGGGGTGGTTGGGGCAAAATCTTGGTCATTACCTGCCCGATAGAGAAGCGATTCATCTTCTGGCAAACCCCGTTCTAGGGGGGGGTCGCTGGCACGCAACCGTGCAATTTCATCGGCATCTGCATCAGGTGTGGGCGGTGTGACCTTTGGCTTGGGAACGGTCATATCGCCTGTGACGATAGGCACATCCTCTGTATCGTCTTTATGAATATTTTTTTCGTAACCGGGTTCAATGGGTAACTTGAACGGCATGTCATCATCATGATTATGGGGGTTATCTGGCATGGTCATTTAATTCCTGAATGTGGATAACAATTTGATATTTAGTTTACCCTATTTTTGGGATGTGCGGATAGGCGGATGAGATACGGTTGCACTACGGGCAAAGTACGGAGGATAGATAAGGGCGTGACACCGCCACGCCCCATAAGCGCTATAACTAGCAGAGATTAATCGTCATCCGAAAAATCGTCATCATCGAGTTCTGGCTCTGCTACAGCTTTGCTCCCTTTGCCCGATGCTTTTGGGGCGACAGGGCGCAAGGAAGCGGCAACTGGCACACCCACTTCTGGCAGACCATAATGGGCGCGGATACGCCCTTCGATTTCATTGGACATGGCAGGGTTTTCGAGCAAGAAAATTTTGGCATTTTCGCGCCCTTGCCCCAACATCACATCGCCATAGCGGAAGAACGCGCCACGTTTTTCTACGATGCCCAAATCTGTGCCTAAATCTACCAATTCACCGACTTTACTGATACCACCTGCTTCAAAAAACATGATGTCAAATTCGGCTTCTTTGAATGGCGCGGCAACCTTATTTTTGGTCACACGCACACGGGTGCGGTTGCCGATGGTATCTTCACCCTTTTTGATGGATTGCAGACGGCGAATATCCAAACGCACACTGGCATAAAATTTGAGCGCCCGCCCGCCAGAGGTCGTTTCGGGCGAATTATGGACGACCACACCATCTACTACATAACAATGATTGCCTTCCACTTCTATGTCGAAGCGTTTCATGCTACGGGTCTTTGGTTTGATATGAATATCCAAAATGGGCATGGGTACGGGTTCATCACGCTCACAGGGTTCAATATTCAACGGGACAAATTGCTCACGAAATTCTGGCATGAGTTTGTATTCCATTGATGGATGCACATAACGGGCAATCATGGCATGGAATTTGGGGGTTTCTGCCTTATTAAAGGTGATATGTCCCCGTGCATTGGCTTTTGGATGAATATCGTATTGCTCAAACCACTTGACCAATGCCTCACGCTTTTCTGTGGGCAAGCCCATCGCGGCAATGCTACACCGATTTTGACGGGTGGTATCGAATGTGCCATCATCCATGTACCAAATCGCCACCGCTAATGGAGATAGACGGTTAATCAGGTCATAGCTAGGATTTTTCTTTTTATCCACATAACCTTCTTGATAAATTTGCGCCAATTCATACATAGGCTTGGTATCAAAACTCAAACCACCTTTGGAGTTACGGCTCATGTAACCAATAAGCCCCTCAAATAAGCTGGCTTTCCATTGGCAATAAGCATCTTGTTTTGCGCCATGACCAATGCGGAGCGCCACGTTATAATCGCTCATATAGCGCATTGCACCATCGCCCAATATCGAGCCAAACACAATTTGCTCATGGGCGGGGGTGAGATAGTGCTTGACGGCAGAAATGAGATTGTCGCCCACTTCTAATTCACCCGCAGGGACATAACCATCTTCCGAAAGGAGCATGTGGTTGGGGGTACATCCAAATTCGCTACGCCCTCTGCCCTTGTTGGAATCTACCACAAATTGCAAAAAGTGGTCTGCATTGCCATTATCAAACCAGTTGATAATTTTGCGTGGCTCAAACATACGGGTATCGGCATTATAGGATAACACTTCTACATCACGTTTTTGATTGACCAATTTGCCAATTTTTTCGGTGCTACCATCTGCCAACACGACACGGGCAGTATAATTAAAGCACCCAAACATCACACCGACTTTTTCGCGCAATTGATTGGTAAACATCACGGTGGTGTTGGTGTTTTTAATCACCCCTGCCAATTTACGCAACGCTTGGCTCATGAGGCGGGCTTGCAACCCGACATGGCTATCGCCCATTTCGCCTTCAATTTCGGCGCGGGGGACGAGTGCCGCTACACTATCTACCACGACAATATCCAACGCGCCAGAGCGCACAAGGGATTCGGTGATTTCGAGTGCCTGCTCACCTGTATCTGGCTGAGAAATGTATAATGTATCCAAATTGACACCAATGCGCTCGGCATATAATGGGTCTAGCGCGTGTTCCATATCCACAAAGGCACATAATCCGCCCCGTTTTTGGGCTTGTGCCACCACAGACAAACACATGGTCGTTTTACCGCTCGATTCTGGTCCATAAATCTCGGTGATACGTCCGCGTGGAATACCACCGACCCCAAGCGCGATATCTACCGTCACGGAGCCTGTGGGGACGACATCAATCACCAAATGGCGGGCATCGCCGAGTCGCATAATTGTGCCCTCGCCAAAGCGTTTGGTAATATCGGCTAGAGCAGAATCGAGGGCTTTATTTTTGGCTTCTGAGGCTTGTGGCGAATAATTATCCACACCTGCGGTTGGGGTAAACAAGTCATTTTCGGATTTTGGAGCTTTCTGTTTTCTCGCCATGTTGTTTTTCTCTCTATGCGTCTAATGGATTTGATTTTGTGCTATGTATGTCCTATGATAGCACAAAAGTTCTTGAAACACAATAGGGCAAAATAGAAAATTCATGGATTTTTGGTATTTTTGTGGTGAGAAAAAATCAACCTGTAACAAATTGCCCAATTGCGCCTCTTTACTGATATATCGGCAGGTGAACGCGAGTAAAAATCATGTTTTCATCTTTACCACAGCAGGGCGCAACTCATACGCCCGACCATCAAGAGGAGATACTCCTCATGCAACGCGCACAAGCAGACCCACAAGCCTTTGCGCCCATCTATGACCGCTATTTTGCGCGGGTCTATGCGTATTGCGCTCATCGGGTCAGTCAGCCACAGGAGGCAGAAGATTTATGTAGCCAAGTATTTTTGAACATCCTCAAATCACTGCATACCTATCAGGGCGGGATGGTGGCGGCGTGGATATTCACCATTGCCCGTCATGTCGTGGCACATCACTATCGGGGCGCAAAGCCGATTTTATCACTGGATGGACTCGATTTTGCCACCAGCGATATTGCCCCTCTGCTCGATGCAGAAGAAGAAAAACGGATTGTGCGCGAATTGGTCTCTGCGCTCCCCACAGAAAAACGCGATTTGCTCCATTTAATGCTCGATAGCGGGTTATCATCTGCCGAAATTGGGGGGATTGTGGGCAAAAGTGCGGGGGCGGTGCGCGTAGAGATTCACCGCATTGTCCAAAGCCTCAAAAATCGTTATTTACGGATTATCGGGGAGTAATGCCGATGAACGAGAACACACAATCCATCCTACTGGAACACTATTTGCTTGCCTTGCAAACCAATCCGTTTACGCCACCGCCACCCAATCTCGACCCAGAACTGACGCGTATGGCAGAAAAATTACACGCCTATTCGCGCACATCTGCCGAATCATCTGCCAAAGAACGGGTTTGGGAAGATGTCATGACCCAATTTGACCAGCAAAACACATTTAGTCGTCCTATCAGAAAGGAAAAAATACCGATGTTAGCCACAAAATCTTTTCCACAGCAAAAATCATCATCCGCATCATGGATGTGGATCGCCGTTGCGAGTGTCATCTTACTATTTGGAGTCGCATTCGCCGTGGTGGGCAATCAACACCCCACTCCGCCACAATTTGGTGCAGGCATCAATTTATCTCAAACACAAGTCGCCAGTCCCATCGCCCCAACCGCACCAGCAACCACTATTCCAGCAACAAGTCCAGTAGAAGGGTATGTGCCTGTGGTGACGGTCTATGTGCCGATTGGGTATGGGCAGATTATACGTGAGGATATGCTCATCATCACGTATTGGGCAGCGGATAGAGTGCCATCGGGGTCATATCGGCAGATAGAGGATGTGGTGGGCATGGTGGGCATCACTGGCATACCACGCTTTTTGCCCTTATTAGAAGAAGTGGTGGTGAGCCAAGAACTTGCCATGACAGGTATCCCCTATTATCCAGAAGGATATGGAATTTATGTGTTTACACCCACACCCATGAACCCAGATATGCTACCGATTATCGCCACACCAACACCCGCCTTTACACCAATACCAACTATTACCCCGCTAGCCACCCACACACCAACACCACAGCCATGAAATAAAAAAACAGGCAGGGCGATGATTGCCCTGCCTGTTTAGCAATTCACATTACGGGTGGTCATAGGCATAAAAAATATAGTCTTGGGGACCCGTTTTGACTCCCAAATCGCTCAATAATCGGAGCAGTTGGGCGCGATGGTCTGTGCCATGATTCGCCACATGCAAAAGCACTTGCCACAAGATGAGGTCTTTATCTTCTTCATCGGCAAGGGGCTTCTGGAATAACATATCGTCCCGCAAATTTGCCAAATAACTACGCATATCGTGTTCTACTTTATCCCAATAATCCCGAATGACTTGCCTATCATCAAAATCCTCCGATTTTAGCCATTCGGGGAGTTCTATACCGCGTAATCCGCTAAACCATGTGTTATCGGCACTCATCATGTGGACGATGTGATTACGGACAGACCCTATCGAATACGCAACGGGCTGAGTGAATTGTTCTTGCGACAGGGGCATGATAAACGCATTCCATATTTTGCGATTTTCAGTGAAATGATACTCATAGAGATGGCGAAAGGCATCTGCATTCATTGGGTAACGCACTCCTTGATATATGGGGCAAAAAGCAATGTGTTTTATAAACAAAATAACACAAATGTGCGAAAGTGGCAAGCAATTTATAAATATCAGATGGCATATTAAGACGTATAATGGTTTTATCAATCAAGATTATAAAAGGGATATAGCGCATGTCATTAAAACCACTCGCACAACGCTTATTCATCAAAAAAGGGTATCATATTGCCCTGCTCAATATGCCCGAGGATTATGAAATTTACGGATTGCCTTCTGAGGTTACTATCTCGCATAATTTAAGCGATACCTACGACATGATACAAATTTTTACCCAGACACAAGAACAGGTCAAAAACGAATTAGACCGCCTCAAATCACATCTCAAAGCAAGTGGTGCATTGTGGATAAGCTATCCCAAAGGGACGAAAAAGGCGAAATTACCAACCGATATGAGCCGTGATATTTTGTATCGGCTCATGCTCGATATGGGAGTCAAAGCCAGTTATGAAGCATCAGTAGATGATGTGTGGTCGGCGTTACGCTTTAAGTGGGATAACGCATAGCCCATATCCCTGAATAGTAGTAAACTAATCCCCAACGAAAGAGGATTTTTTATGCACGCAATTATCACCACCAATCTATCAAAACAATTTAAAGAAACTCGTGCCGTCAATGACCTCACCCTCACGGTTGAAGAAGGCGAGGTATTCGGCTTTTTGGGACACAACGGGGCAGGTAAGACCACCACCATCCGTCTATTGAATGGCGTATTAGAACCCACCAGTGGCAGGGCGCACGTCTTGGGATTATCGCCCTATTCGCAAGGCGAACAACTCCGCAAACAGACGGGTGTCCTCACAGAAACACCCGCATTAGATGAACGCCTCACGGCTGTTCAAAACTTATCTATCTTTGCCGACCTATATGGTGTGCCACGCGGGGATATGAAAAAACGGGTGGCAGATATGCTGGCGCAATTCGATTTATCTGACCGCGCAGAGGATAAAGTCGGTGGGTTTAGCAAGGGGATGAAGCAACGACTCGCCATTGCCCGTGCTTTTTTGCACCGTCCACGCCTACTCTTTTTGGATGAGCCGACGAGTAGCCTAGACCCCATCTCTACCCGCGCCGTCCATGACATGATTCGGCATATCAGCAAAAATGACGGTGCAACCGTGTTTATTTGCACCCATAACCTCACAGAAGCCCAACGCCTGTGTCATCGGTTGGCGGTGCTAGAAAAAGGGCATTTGGTCGCAATTGGGACAGCACGGGAATTGGCGGAAAAAGTCGGCATGTCACGCCAATATCACATCGAAGTTGCACCGCATCAGGTCGCAGAGGCACAATCGGTCTTAGAGATGATAGACGGTGTAACCGAAATTATCCCAGATGGGGAGATTTTACGCTTTTCTATCAACAAAAAAGAGACCCTTGCCGATTTACTCACGATGTTGGTGAATCGGGGGGTGCGACTCTATGAGATGGAAGCGGGAGAATCGGCATTAGAAGATATTTATTTTGCGCTTCATAATAAGGCAGAGGGGGTATCGTCATGATGAGTTGGAATTGGCGCGGGATTCGGGCGGTTATCCGCAAAGATTTGCTAGTGGTATTCAAAAATAAGATGGTGATTGCGCCGATGCTGTTATTGCCAGTCATATTCACCTTCATCATGCCCTTGCTGGTGGGGGTCTTATATCTCAATGCACCGAGTGGCAGTAATTCGATTAACGAATTTGAAAGCCTCATGCAAAATATGCCGATGACAGACCCATTTTTTGAATCGGTAGATAGTTCACAAGCCAAATCGTTGTATCTAATTTATATGTATCTATTTGTGCCATTTTTCTTGATATTACCCGTCATGACGGGGAGCATTGTGGCGGCGGATAGCTTTGCGGGTGAAAAAGAACGCAAAACGCTCGAAGCCCTTCTGCATACCCCTCTGAGCGATTTTGAATTGTATTTTGCCAAGTGGTTATCGCCCCTTATCACCTCCATGATAGTGTCGCTTCTGGGTGCCGTGGTATATGGGGTGGTGGTGAATTTGGTGATGTCACGCGGATTTGGGCTAATCATTTTTCCCAATCTCACATGGGTGGTTTTGCTTCTGTGGGTTGTGCCTGCTGTGACGTGTATGGGGTTGGGTGTGACCGTGTGGGTATCCTCGCGGGTGAGTACCTTTCAGGAGGCATATCAGGCGGGTGCGTATGTAATTTTGCCGATTATGATGTTATTCATCGCCCAAGCGGGCGGGGTTGTGTATTTGGATGTGAGCGCCTCAATCATATTAGGCGCAGTGGTATGGGCAGTAGATGCCTTTTTATTCTCACTCGGCGGCAGACGATTCAGTCGTGGTGCAATTCTGAGCCGATTGGCATAGCCCAAAATCTTTGAGTAGTGGCATGATTATTTATGCCACTACTCATTATAGCGGATGATAAAAAATCACCCACCCACAGGGTAATTGGTCGTCCATAGCACAGGTGACCACACAACTGCTTCGACATTGCTCACGGGCAATTGCATCGTCTGACCATTTTGCCACACCTGCACACTGCCATCGTCGGCGATATATGCCATACTCATGCCATCGGGCGAAATAGCCAGTTTGGAGAAAGTATCAAAATAACTGATACTTGTGCCAATTTCGCCCAAAAAGCGCCCATCAGAACTTTGAGCCGACCAAGTAAGCCCATAGTTATTGTTGCCATCATTGTATATGCCAAAAGAGACATAATTGCCTTGTGTGAGGCTTTGCCATGCGCTATATCCCACCATAATACCCATAAAATCCACCCTATTCCCCGTGAAGGGGTCTATCAGTTTGGGCAAATTATCGCCTGTGATGACAGCTATGCCATTTTCCATTGCATTGATGAATTGTGTCCCCGTAAACCAGAACAGCCCATGCCACACCATATAATCCTCTGTCATGGTGACATTGCCCAATTCAGATGAGCCAGCACTAGTATAGAAGTAATAGGTATCCTCAAAGCGTTGTGCATCGGCATTATAGTTGGTGGTGGGATAGGCAATCCCCGCCGCCCCCCATGCCACATCCACTGGACCTTGTTGCTCATATCCAATAGGCAACTCATCCACTACGGTACGGGTTGATTGTGAGACAAGATTATATATCACTAAACGGCTGGCATATTCTGGAAACCAAAATTCTGTCCATGCGACTTCTGTGCCATCTGGCGACCAAACAGGGTTAGACCGCGCCACAAAACGGTCATTACCCGATGGTGTGCCGAATACGGCATCGGCAGGTTGGTCTGCAATCTGCAGGGCATCGCCTGTGAAGGGGTCTATGAGCCAAATATTACCGGGTGGCTCGGTCGGATTCATCGGCGCAGACGCATTAATGGCTTCTACGGTGATAGTCGCCCACGATTTATAGGCAACCCAATCGCCATTTGGCGACATGACGGGCTTAAAGTTATAGCGCCATGTGGTGAGCTGAACCAGCGCATCGGTTTGCGGATTCCATGTCCACAAATCACCATCAATGAGCATCACGAGGGGCATATTAAGCGGTTGTGCCTCACTAGGGGCGGGACGAAATACCCCTCCCAGCGTGAGTAATATTAGACTAAAGAGGATTAATCGTTTCATTGGGCAACATCTCCAAAAAATTAGTGTAACCATTGCCCCATTATACCGCTATATCTCCAAACGTACCGCAATCGGTGGGATAGCGTACTGTGATATGGATAGGACGGGCATAAAGCCCATCCTACTAATTTTGAACATCTATCCCATAACGTTCCACATCAATACGAAAGTAGAAATAAAACCCTTCCCTTTCTGTCATAGTTGGTATAAGCAAACAATATGGGACACGAGGGTAGCTAATCTGAATAATCAGTAACTCTTTTTTGCCAGTGTATCCATCTAAATCTATGGTTGCTGGGATATAGCTATAAGAGTTATCGGATGATAATAGCCCATAGAATACCAATTTATCCTTTTGTATTGGCACTTGAACATAATCTAGCAAAGTAATTAGAGCAATTGGTTGTGGATTGGGAATAATGTTGTGTTGGGCTTGCATATCTGCTTGTTCCATATAACCCACACTCATATAAAAGTCCAATTTATCCTTAACTGGTTTATAAATATCAGGATAAACCCACATTAAATGGGATTGGTCACTATGAGCAGTTAATGACCAATATGTATCGAAATTACTACTATTGCGATATTCATAAGGTTGGATTAATTCATAAGTAGTCCTATCAATAGACAGGAGTGGATTTCCGACAATAAAAGTTGCCCGTATAGCAAAAACACCAACACGACCATCGTTGAAAAGTTCTGCCTGCTCAATACCAATCACAACAAGCTCGTGGATACCTTCATCCAATGATGGAATAGTCATATCAAATGTTTGAGTTTGATGAGAATTAAATACCATATCCTGATATGGTATTTCCTCATTGGCAAAGACATTAGTGAGTTGGCGTTCATTAAGAAATGCAATATATCGAATTGGTAAAAAAGCCTCTGTATTGGTTGAACTGCGGTAGTATCCTCGATAAGTGATATGATTAGGAACATTTGGTTGTAATTGATAAGTTGAGTTGCCAATTACACTCACATTTTGAATCATTAGACTATAGGCAAGTCCGTCTTCAAAGGCAGGATTAGTAATATAACTATCCCAATTATCAACAGATAAATCAGCATCATACCAACATAATTGGTTATTAGGTTGTGGAGTAATTGAGAGGGATTGATAAATATCTTGAACCGAATTAATACTCCCTTGATTAGTAAGCACTGTTTGATGTGAATTTGTACATCCAACTATTATAATATCTATAATAATAAATATACAAAACTTTAATTCTTTTTTTAATAACAATACCATGTTATAGCGATACAGAAGATTGTAATCTAGGTGCCCAGAAAACCCCCGGATATGCTACTGTATGATAGGTATTTACCACCCAATAAGCATTTCTGGGATTTCCTGATACAGATTTTGTGGTACTTATACTATATCTACTGGAATTATAAGGTGCGCAATAATAATCTGTACCTCCGTAATTTATACCATTTTTTATAAGAGACTCTACTTGAGCACACATTTCAGGAGTAGGAGCATGATACCAAACATTGATACGGGTAATTGCACGCCCATCTATCGAGCAATTAAACCATAAACAAACTATAGCATATTGCCAATCTAATCTTGCTTCTACTTGTACACCATTATTTACCTGCATAGGTTGAATTCCATCAAATACTTCGACGGGGATAGAATAATAGGCATTAGAGGAAACACTGCCAGTCACAACATCTTGTGACCCATCTTTTTCATCATCGGTTTCTTGGGCAAAAACTGCTCCATTGACCATGATGAGCAAACTGATAAAAAGAACAAACAATTTTTTCATGTGACATCTCCTTAAGGGATACAAAATAGAAAAAGTTGTAAATTCAAGGGGGTGTGTTGAAAGTGTGTGCGGTGTGTTGAAAGAGTGTACGGTGTGTTGAAATTTATTTTTTTAATATATTCGGAATCTAACCAATTGTCAACCATAATATGATTAAGATAATGTAAATTGCATGATAAATGTCACCTCTATCCTGTTTTGGTGGGCTAGGACGGGCATTTAGCCCATCCTGCTAGTTTTGAACGTCTATCCCATAACGCCTTGCTGATACTGCAAAAGAGAAATAACGCCCTTCTGGTTGAGATGGAAAGAGAAAACAATTGGGAAAACGAGGATAGCTAATCTGAACGACCAGCAATTCTCTTTTGCGACTTTCTCCAGAGACATCAATACTTGCTGGTATAAAGCTATAGGCATTATCGGGCGATAGTATCCCATAGAACACCATTTTGTCTTGTTGAAAAGGCACTTGAACATAATCTAGTAAGGTGATGAGGGCAATGGGCTGTGATTGTGGGCTAATATCATGTTCGACTTGTGCATTGGTGCTTATCATATAACCTGTACTGATGTAAAAATCGAGTTGATTTGTGGCAGGTTTATAAACCTCTGGATATGCCCATGCTTTTTGAGATTGGTCGCCATGTACATTGACTGACCAGTAATTATCGGCATTGGCGCTGGTACGATATTCATAGGGTTCAACTGATACATAATTTGTCGCATCAAACACCAATGGCGGATTACCGACAATCAGGGTTAACCGTGACTGAAAAAGACCTATATTCCCTAAATTAGATAAATCGGCTTGCTGAACCCCAATAAGAATGAATTCATGGATACCTTCATCTAATGCGGGTACAGTGATATCAAAGGTTTGTGTTTCGTGGTAATTAAATACCATATCATGGTAAGGCGTATCGCTATCATCAAATGCGTTGGGTAGTTGTTGCTCATTGAGAAGGGCAATATAACGCACCGTTTGGGATGCACTGCTATCATTAGCATTGTGATAATAACCCCGATAGGTTAAATGAATGGGGGTGTTGGGGGCGATACGATGTGTTTCTCTTCCAAGCACTTCCGCCCCATCGGTGACAAATAATACAAATGCAAGCCCTTCCTCGAACATAGGATTGGCAATGAACTCGTTCCACTGCGCTTCAGTCTGTTCAAGAGAATCACCCGTATTCCAACAGAGCTGATTATTGGGTTGTGGTGTAATCGAAATTGCTTGATAAATATCCCGAATATCACGCGATTGATTGACACCTTCTGCGGTAGATGTTGGTGCAGTGGCTGGGCTTGTACACCCAACCACCATCACCAAGCTACAAACAACAAGTATAAATTTGAATATTAGCTTGGTTAATATACTCATTATAGATTCACAGAAGCACTTAGAAAAGGTGCCCAATTAAAAGGAGTTCCTCCTACGCCTGCTTGATTGGTTGCTGTATGCGCTGTGGCTACAATCCAATTAGCGGCTCTAGGGTCTCCATTTTGCTGAGTTTCTGCACTAACACCATTTCCTAAATTATATGTACCGCAATTGAACCCAGTAGAACCTACAGCTACTCCATTTCTCGAAAGATAAATTACTTGGGCGCACAGATTATATACCCCACTACCACTAACTACCTGTGTAACGGCTTTCCCTTGCATCCAGCAATTAAAGTATGTACAGATAGGAGCCGTACTCCACCATAACTCGGCACGCGCTTCAATGCCTCCATTGACTTGCATTGGTTGAATCTCACCAGGCTTACCACCTGTTGGAACAGAATAATAGGCACTAGAAGAAACACTGCCAGTCACAACATCTTGTGACCCGTCTTTTTCATCATCGTTTTCTTGGGCAAAGACAGCCCCATTGACCATGATGAACAAACTGATAAAAACAACAAACAATTTTTTCATGTGACATCCTCCTAAGTGATACAGAATAGAAAAAGTTGAAAATTCAAGGGGGTGTGTTGAAAGCGTGTGCGTTATGTTGAAATTTACTTTTTTAATATATCACCTATTTGGGTATTTGTGACCGAATTAGTGAGTAATGTCATGAATAATATATGAAAGGTATTGTTTAATAAAAATAAAGTCATGTTTTATGAAATACTATTTTATCTTGTGCAAGTTGCCACCCTATGCTACACTACTGCGCGGTTTGATGCGGGTAAATACGCCCACATCAGCTAATTTCACATGCCCCGACTAATTGTGCGTGTCGTCTGATTATCAGGTGGTCACAATGGGATGACGGGTGTGCTTAGTTAAAACACGATACTATTTTAGGAGAAAGATTCACTATGCCTTCATCGGTAACATTGAAGCAACTGCTCGAAACGGGCGTGCATTTTGGACACCGCACTCAAAAGTGGAATCCACAAATGGCACCCTATATCTTTACCCAACGCAACGGA
This sequence comes from Anaerolineae bacterium, assembly GCA_034436595.1. GTDB lineage: Bacteria > Chloroflexota > Anaerolineae > Aggregatilineales > Phototrophicaceae. Next base: position 16,022 of record DAOTUO010000114.1, read on the forward strand.
ATTCACATTATTGACCTGCAACAAACCATCGTCAACCTCAATGCCTATTACGACCTTGTGCGTGATATTGTGTCAAAAGGTGGCAATGTGTTGTTTGTCGGGACAAAACGCCAAGCCCAAGAAACAGTCGCCCAAGAAGCTGATCGGTGTGGGATGCCCTATGTCAATCAACGTTGGCTCGGTGGCACACTCACCAACTGGCGTACTATCCGTGACCGCATTGATACCCTCAAAAAATTAGAAGCCCGCCGCGAAAAAGGCGAATTTGAACTGCTTACCAAACGCGAAGCACTCATGCTCAACCGCGAAATTGACAAGCTCAATCTGCGTTTGGGTGGGATTCGTGAAATGCGCCGTCTGCCAGAACTGATTATCGTGGTAGATACCCGCCGTGAAACCACCGCCGTCAAAGAAGCCAATATCTTAAGTATTCCCATTTTGGCGTTGCTCGATACCAACTGCGACCCACGCCCTATTGATTATGTGCTTCCCGGTAATGATGATGCCATGCGTGCCATTAAACTCGTCATCGAAGCCTTTGCCAACGCCGTGATTGAAGGGCGTGATATGCGCGACAAAGACAGCCTATCAGAAGAAGATGGCAACATTGATGCGCGTAAGGGCTATGAAGAAGAAGAGGAAGAAGGCGACGAAAAATACTTTGGCGCATCTACCCTCGCAAAATTACGTGATTCTAAACTATTTGAGGATGAGGACTAAAATAACATGGCAGAAATTACCGCCAAGATGGTCAAGGATTTGCGCGAAATGAGTGGTGCAGGTCCTTTAGATTGCAAGAAAGCACTCGAAATGAACGATGGCGATATTCAAAAGGCAGTGGATTGGTTGCGCGAAAAAGGCATCGCCAAAGCCAATAAAAAACTTAGTGCTGGTCGTGCTATGAACGAAGGCGTGATTGAAAGCTACCTCCACTTCAATGCCCGTTTTGGTGTGTTGGTAGAAGTGAATTGCGAGACCGATTTTGTCGCTAATACACCCACCTTCCGCACATTTGCCAAAGATTTGGCGCTTCATATCGCTAATCTTGCCCCAAAATACATCACCCGTGAGGAAGTTCCTCAAGAAGAAGTAGAACACGAAAAGGCAATCCAACTCCGTATTTTGCAAGATGACCCCAAAAATGCCACCAAACCCGCCGACATTTTGGAAAAAATCGTGCAAGGACGCATGGACAAGTTCTATAGCGATATTGTCTTGATGGAACAACCCTTCTTAAAAGATGATAGCAAGACAATTGCCCAATTGTTGCAAGCCGTTGTAGCACAAATTGGTGAGAGTGTGCAAATTAACCGCTTTGCTCGTTTTGCACTCGGTGAAAATGCCACCAACGAAGAAGAAAGCGCCGAATAATATGCGGCAGTGTCGAACATCCTATCCCTGTTTACTGCATGATAGGTGTTGAAAAACATCAACGGATTAGCATTTGCTAGTCCGTTTTTTTTGCCTAATTTTTTTAGAAAGGATATTTTCTATGACCCAAAAAGCCTATGACCGTATTTTGCTCAAACTCAGTGGTGAAGCCCTCGCAGGGGACAAAGGGTTTGGCATAGACCCCACTCGCGCCCAAGAAATTGCCATGAAGGTGAAACGGGTTTTTGATTTGGGTGTGCAAATTGGCATTGTCATCGGCGCGGGCAACTTGTGGCGTGGCGAACAAGGTGTCAAGCGAGGCATGGAACAATCTACAGCCGACCACATGGGCATGATTGCCACCGTCATGAATGGTTTGGCATTGCAAGATGCCCTAGAGCGTGAAGGTGTGGTCACACGAGTGCAAACGGCGGTGCAGATGAATACAGTCGCAGAACCCTATATCCGTCTGCGTGCCATTCGTCATTTAGAAAAAGAGCGTGTGGTGATTATCACAGGTGGCACAGGCAACCCCTACTTCACCACCGATACGGCTTCTGCTTTGCGTGCAATGGAAATCAACGCGCAAATTGTCATCAAAGCCACAAAAGTGGATGGTGTTTATTCAGCAGACCCCAAAAAAGATGCGAATGCCACCCGCTATACCCACCTAAGCTATGATGAAGTCATCAAAAACAAATTTGAAGTCATGGATATGACCGCCTTCACCCTTTGCCAAGAGAATAATATGCCCATTTTGGTCATCAATTTTTGGGCAGAGGATGATTTGTATCGGGCGGTATGTGGCGATAACAGCGTTGGGACAATTATCAGCGATTAATCGGCTTCTATCTCAAAATGGACGGGCAAGCGCACGACAATCATTGTGCCTTTGCCTACCACACTCTCCACCGCTATTGTGCCGTTGTGGAGCATGATGGCTTGTTTGGCAATCGCCAAGCCTAACCCCGTCCCTGGGGTTGTCCCCACATTTGACCCGCGATGAAACGGCTCAAACAGGCGCGTAATATCTTCTGGGGGAATCCCAATGCCACTATCACGCACTTTGATGACAATAAAGCGCCCCTCACTCATCACCGATACATCTATATCCCCCCCCGTTGGCGAATATTTCAGCGCATTAGAGATAAGGTTGCTAAATACCTGTCGCATCAGTTTTATATCCACCATGACCATCAATTGCTCGTGGCTACTTTTGAAGATGAGCTGATGATTTTGCTTATGGGTGAGGGTAAATTCGCCCACCAATTTTTTGCAATACATCACGATATTGAGCAATTCGGGCATCATGATGGTATTTTGCCCATCAGTACGGCTAATAGTCGCCACATCTTTAATGAGGTCGGTGAGCAAATCCACCTGCTGGCGAATATTTTCCATGTACAGCAGTTTTTCTTCGGGTGAGGCTTGGTCGCCATAGAGTTTGAGCAAGTCATTGGACAGCATAATCGAAGCGAGTGGTGTGCGGAGTTCATGCGACATCATGGTGATAAACCGATTTTTGAGTTCTCTCAATTCCCGTTCTTTTTGCAAGGCGATGCTGAGGGTCTCTTTTTCGCGTACCTCTGCCTCTAGGCGTTTGCGCTCGGTAATATCTTGAACAATGCCAATATAAATCGTCTTATTGCCCAAAACCACTTTGCTGAGGGCAAAATACATCGAAAAAGGACATCCATCACTGCGTATCCCCACATGCTCATGATTCGTTTGTGTGACCAGTTCTTCTAAAAATTGGCGGTTGGTCTTATCTTTGGGGATACTATCCATAAGATGCTCGATAGATTGTGATGTAAATTGGTCTACCGTATAATCAAAAATGGCACATGCCGCAATATTGGCGGTCTCTATAAAGCCCCGTGCATCGAATGTGATGATGCCATTGACCGTGTTATCCAAAATGACCTGAATCCGTTTTTGGCTTTCTGATAATTCGACTTGGGCAATTTTGAGTTCTGTTACATCCTGATGCGACACAATAAAACGGTCTTGACCATCCCAATTAAAGCGGGTGACAGTCATGATAAACCAGCGTTTTTTGGTGGGACTATGACACGGATATTCCAACTTAAATACATCTTGTTGGTGATTAATCACCTCACGGATGCCCGCCGCCACCATCCCCGCCTCACGGTTATTACGCCCATTGGCTTTGTCACAAATGTCCAAATAATTAACACCAATGCAATATTTGGGGTCTATCAACGCATTATCATCACCAAAATAGCGCCACGCCAAATTGACCGCAGTAATCTCGCCATTTTTATCCAAAATAGCGAGATGTGCAGATAGGGCATCTAACGCAGATTGGATAAACCGTTCCGACTGGGAAATATTGGTGGATTGAGTGGAATATTCAGACTGTAACATAGTTAATACGCTCACGCATCATTAATCTTTAGCAAATTATAAATGCGTAGAAGATGAAATGCAACTTAACTCACCATAACGGGGGTATTTCAGTTTTGGGCATTATGGCGGATATACGCACCTCAAGTTCCGCCTTTGAATCTGAAGGGGTTGTCCTAAAAGTCAAATAGGCAAAAGAGGCATATTTCGATAAAAATAGCGTCTCTTTTGCCTGCCGTAGCATAGAACATGGGCTTATACTTTTAGGATACGCCTTGAAGGGGCTTAATAGTGGCTGACATACGACCCTAAGAGGGTCTAGTACAGCCATTACAGTCTGCCTATTTTGGGGTGGTTTTAGCGTCTTTAGTGCAATACCGTTAAGTTAGCGCGTAAAAACAGCCCCTATCCCCCCAGCCCCCTTATCCCTACTGCGGAGGGTCGGTCAAATAAGAAGACAATGCTAAGGTGGGTGAATCTTAATGCTTTGTTTCTGGGTGCGTTGAAGAGCATGGAGGTTAATCAGAATATAAATCAAGCGATTGCGTCTGGCAATACTAGCCAATCGTCGCTGTTTGGGACGTTCTATCCCCAGAGCAGTCGCTTGGCTGTTTATTCGCTCGACAGCCGTCCGTTGCTTGTAGAGGTTTTTGTAAACGGTATCGTCTCGGTTAAGTGTCAAGCGCATCATATTGCCGACGGTCAAGTTCATTTTATAGTTTTTCTGGCATTTTTGGCATATAAATCGCGCTTTTTGCTCGATTTTTGACTCCCAATGTGCAAATTTCATCACTTCCTGACAACACGTCGGTTCTCCTTTACTATTGATGGGCTGACCTCGTTTGTTGCGCTGATTGAACGGAATAATTGCCATACCTCCGTTTTTAGCGCAATACTCATATAACCAACTGGCATCAAAGGCGGCATCCGCCACTACATGTCGCGGATAGTTGCCAATGGTCATTGCGAGATGTGTTAAAAGCGGTTTGGCATAGGTAATGTCGTTACAATTCAGGGTTTGCGTGTAATCTGCCAAGACAATTTCAGTTCGATTGGGCAAAATCGTTGTTGCAACCCCACTAGCATACCCCCATAGCCACTCGGCTTTGCCTAATTCGACTTGACCTGTCTGTTTCTTTTTTTGATTATGTCGCCGTTTTAACCCCAAACGACAAGTGGGGTCGCCTTTAGGAATGGTTTTTGGGTCATACCGATGCGTGACAAATTGTTTGGGATTATTTTCTTGCACATGGGCATAAATATGCTTGGTATCAAGCGAAACAACCTCGCCTAAATCGGGATAGAGGTGTTGAAACTGCTGAACCGTTTGCTTGAGCAACTGCTCAAGGGTATGCAGGTCTAACTGGGCTAATTTACGCCTCAAATGACGGTCACAAGGGACTGTTTTTCGGATATTAAACCCATAAGGGCTAGTGGCTAACGGAACGAGACGAAAGCCAATGACCCAAATTAAGGCGGGGTGGTCACACAAAAAGCGATGCAAATCGGTGATATAGCAGAATTTCTCGGCAATCATCACCAAAAAGGCTTTGATATAGGCACTTTCAGGATGAGGCAACCGTCCTTTAGCGGGTGAGATGGTGAGATTATCTAGTTCAGACCAATCTAATCGGTCAAACAATGCTTGATAGCGATTCGCCACAGGGTCATGAATAAAGGCATCTGGGGCATGAAAAGTGATGATTTGGCGATTTTGTAATTGGACAGTTTGGTGTAGGATAATCACAGAAGCCTTCTTTAGTTTTTTATCTTTTGTGGTAATTGATAAATAACTTAAAGAAGGCTTTTTCGCAACTATTTCTTATTTGACCGACCCTCACTGCGTGGAGAAAGGGGGAGAAACCCATTTTAGGGCAGGTTTTAGCCCCCTCTCCAATTTTTTGGGAGGGGGTTGGGGGTGGGGTGAAAACACGTTTAATGATGAGTTATTGACATAATCCTATGAATTTGTTTTCGGTTCTCCATCAGTAAAGGGATATATACAAGATGGACTTCAAAATCAATACACAGGGTATTATTAAAAATGGGGAATATCAAAATTGGTATATCCTCATTGAACCATTTGAAGAAAATAGCCCTGCATTCCTTATTTTCTACTCAAATCAACCATTGGATGGTTCATATAATGATGAAAAAATTGTTTATGACGACTTTGCCGATGATGCTGAGACGGTTGGTTATCAGATTGAAAAATGGGATATTGATTGGGGTAAATCTCTCTAGTTTAGCGGACAGAAGAAATCTCGATGAGAATAGATTTAATCCGATTCTACTAGCACAACGATTCATCATTAAATAGAAATTTCCCCAAAAGGCGGGTATGATACAGTCATACTCGCTTTTTGTATCCTATTTGTATTGACACTGGAGACATGCCATGCCCTATAATTTTGACCAACCCATAGATCGCTTTAATAGCGATAGTGTGAAATATTCCATCTTTGAGGACACCTCCATTTTGCCCCTATGGGTGGCAGATATGGACTTTGTATCACCATCTCCCGTCATAGAAGCCTTGCATGAACGTGTCGCGCATGGGGTATTCGGCTATAATTTTGATAACCGCTCCTTGCGTGAGTTGCTGGTCAAGCGCATGGCAGATTTGTATGGCTACAAAATCACTGCCGATGATATTGTCTGGGTACCGGGTGTCGTGACAGGCTTCAATACAGCCATACGTGCTTTTGGGCGTATGGGCGAAGAAGTCCTCATCCAACCGCCTGTGTATCCGCCGTTTTTGACCACCGCGCCCAACAACGGCTTGCTCACCAAAAATGCCCCGCTTCCCTATACCCAAAAAGATAGCGTGCTGTCTTATTATTTTGATGAGAGCGTGTTTCGGTCTGCCATCACCAAAGGTAAGACCAGCATCTATTTGCTGTGCAATCCACATAACCCTGTGGGGCGGGTATGGACACGCGATGAATTGGCGTGCATGGCAGAAATCGCGGTAGAAAACGACATGCTGATTATTTCTGATGAAATCCACTGTGACTTGTTATTCGATAATCATCAACACATCCCAACCGCGGCTCTAAGCGATAAAATTGCCCAGAATACGATAACCCTCATGGCACCCAGCAAGACCTTTAATATCGCGGGGCTGGCGGCATCATTCGCCATCATCCAAAATCCCGCTATTCGCCAACGGTATAGTGAATGGGTGTGGAACGCGGGTCTCCATGTCAATATTTTGGGATTCACCGCCATGCACGCCGCTTATGCACACGGGGACGAATGGCTACGCGAGATGCTGGCTTATGTGCAAGCCAATCGGGATTTTGCCACCGCCTTTGTGCGTCAATATATGCCACAATTGCCCATCACCCACCCGGAAGGGACGTATCTGAGTTGGATGGATGCGCGGACAGTCGCTACCCCGCCTAATGGCGCATATATGAATATGTTCGAGCCGTTCTTTATGGATAAGGCAAAAGTTGCGCTCAATCGTGGGCTGAGTTTTGGCGCAGAGGGTGAGGGATTCGTGCGGATTAATTTGGGGACGCGCCGTGACTTGCTTCAAGAAGCATTAGAACGGATGCGGTCTGCTGTGGCAGATAGATAAACGCAATCGGCATTTGACCTTATTATTTCGATGATAAGGTCATTTTATGATATGTTTTATGTTGTATAGCAAATAAGAGGATGAAAACCATACAATAAATAACACAAATCCTAATATTTGTGATAAAGTATCAGTGTAATCCTTCATCATGAATTACTCCATTATCTATAAAATATTACACTTTCTAGGGGGTAAAATGTCTAACACGGAATATCCTAATCTTCTAGGTCATTTTTTAAAAGATGTTGATTGGCAAAATGCAATAAGTTTGTTGAATGCACAAATAAAGAGTCGTGAAACAAATAAACACTTTAACCGATTAAGTATGATATATTACAGTAATTTACCAAAATCGGGTAGAGAGGAGATTGAAACAAAGCAGTATTTTGAAAATTATATCGAGAATAATTTGTTTTATGGATTACAAAAGGAATTTCAGGTTATTAGCTATATAATCCCTAAGAGTGGATTAGGTATTAGAAATCACAAATTTTTTAGTTACTCTATGAGGTTATTATATTATTCTATTGGGAGTTATTTACTGAGATTATCAAATGATTTTATAGCACGATACAACTCGCGTAATTTTGACAACAGGCTCAAGTCTAAATCTAGGTTACATTGTTTTTATGGAGGTAACTTGCGGTATGTGTCAAGTAGTTTGAAACAACTTGGATAAAAAGATTAGGAGAGAATCTCCATCGTCTTGGGTGGGTTAATCCAGACGGCAATGGGAGCGCCTTTCACACTGGGTATG
>DAOTUO010000115.1:0-2733 GCA_034436595.1 Anaerolineae bacterium
AAATCGTCTTTGGCATAATTGGTCAGTTGGGCGCTGGAGCGCCTGATGCCAATGGGGTCGCCAAAATCAATCGTGAGGCGGTACGATGGTTTTTTGGCACGCGGAAAATCGTCCACCGCCATAATCACGCCCACGCGCACATCCAGTTTATCAAAATCGTCATAGCTGATGGTCGGTTTGGGTTGCATGGTCGTCTCCTCTATATAGCCAATATATAGCAAAACACATGGCTACGAGTGGTGTACCCATAGCCATGTGGCATGTTGTTTATTCAATTATGCCAAATCTGAAAAAAATCCCTAGTTTGTCCGTTGGTGTTGCTGGCTAATTGCCGCCAATTTGGTGAATGTCACCGAGTCACGCACAGCGATATCTGCCAAAATTTTACGGTCAATCTCGACATTAGCGGCTTTTAACCCAGAGATGAAACGGCTATAGCTTAAGCCATTCAAACGGGAAGCGGCGTTGATGCGGATAATCCACAGTTTACGCATTTCACGGGCGCGAGATTTCCGGTCACGGTATGAATACCAGTAGCTCTTGAGCATGGCTTCGCTGGCGCGTTTCCACAGCTTGCTACGGCTTCCCCATTGACCCTTCACCATCTTACGAATTTTAATGTGCCGTCTACGACGGACGACACCAGTCTTTACTCTTGACATTGGTTTTTATCTCCGAATAAAAAGCCCTAGCCACCGCTAGGGAATGAATGCATCAGTTTGTAGTGTGCCAAAAATGCCCGTATTAGGCGGGGGGATTGGCTTTGTATTTGCCCAAATAAGGGGCAAGACGACGCACTTTGCGGGCATCTGCCTTGTGGGTTACTTCGATGTCTTTATCGAACAAATTGCGTGCACGTTTCGATTTTTGACGGCGCAAATGGCTTTTTCCGACTTTTGTTCGCATCAGCTTGCCAGTGCCAGTGACACGAAAACGCTTGGCAGTTGCCTTATGGGTCTTGAGCTTGTATTTTTTAGCCACGATTAATTCTCCAAATTGGGTTATTTTTTCTCTGGATGCGGAGCAAGCACCATGAGCATACTCCGTCCTTCCAAACTCGGTTTTTGTTCTACGATTGCCACATCTTGTAATTCGAGTGCAATCTTTTCTAGGCGGTTGCGACCAATTTCAGGATGTGTAATTTCACGACCCTTAAATTTTACGCGAACCTTCACTTTCATTCCCTCTTCTATCCAACGCCGTGCATCACGAATCTTAAAGTTTAGATGATGTTCATCGGTTTTTGGTCCGAGTTGCACCTCTTTTACCTCGATATTCTTCTGTTGTTTACGGGCTTTACGCTCGCGGCGTTGCTTCTCATATTGAAACTTGCCAAAATCTTGAATCTTGCACACAGGCGGGTCAGATTCTGGCGAAACTTCCACGAGGTCAAGTTCCATATCTTCCGCAATTTCTAAGGCACGCGCAAGGGTTAATACCCCCATATTACGCGACTTCCCATCGGCTTCTTCGATGATGAGACGAACCTCACGGGCGCGGATTTGACGATTGATGCGATACTCAGGCGTGGTTATAGTGGTTTTTCCTCTCTCACGATTGATAAGAGTGTAACTATTGAAAGTGAACTCTTTTGGTTAAACTATGCTGTAAAAGTCTAACATAACGAAGGCGTTTCGTCAATGAGACATCTCATGACCCAACGCCACTTGTTGGATGTGCTTGGGCAAAGGCACGGACTTCTTGTAGGGCAATCTCAAATAAGCCCAGCAATTCGGCATCTGTGCCTTTATATCGGCGCAAGGTCTGATGAGCGCACGCCCCACAACCCCGCATCGCACGGTAGCTATCTGTCTCGCAACACATACAACCATCCAGCCGAATCATCATCAGCATAAACGCCAAGACATCCTCATGCGTTTCTGGTAAATTGGTCACATGGTCAACCAATTTTGCCCATTCTGCGCCTCGCAATCCACGCAATGAGCTAATAATATTCTTTGGAAAAAATAAGGCATTTTCAGCATACATAATAAACATTCCCCATCTGTAAGATTTCTTAACTTATTCTAATTTTCAGCATACGGGGTTTTGGGGGATAATGTCAATCATTTTGATAAAAATTCATGCCAATTTCAAACTTTAGACGGATATAGTACAAATATCGTTCTGACCACTGACTTGGATTTATGGACAAGTGCGGTTAGAATGTTTGTATAGAAAGGGAGTAATTGATGACAAATTTAAGCCATAATACCGCTTTGATTATTATTGATGTGCAGGATGGTTTTAGCGACCCCACATGGGGCAATCGCAATAATCCTCATGCCGAAGCCAATATCGCCAAACTATTGGCATTATGGCGAGAGAAAAAGCGCCCTATCTATCATATCCAGCACATGTCTACGCATCCCGATTCACCGTTACGCCCAAACCAAGCAGGAAATACTATTCAACGCATAGTCGCCCCACAAGGGGATGAGCCTGTTATCCAAAAAGCGGTTAATTCGGCATTTATTGGCACAGACTTAGAGAATCGCTTACGAAAAAACGCGATTCATTCGGTAGTCATTGTGGGATTAACGACCAATCATTGTGTGGAGACAACAACCCGTATGGCGGGGAATTTGGGCTTCAACACCTTTATTGTTGCCGATGCAACAGCGACATTTGACCGCATGGGCTATGACGGCATACTGTATCCCGCAGAGACCATTCATGCGATTTCATTAGCCAATCTCAACGATGAATTTGCCACCATTGTCACAACGGACG
>DAOTUO010000116.1:0-3819 GCA_034436595.1 Anaerolineae bacterium
ATCCCGCGCAATCACCCATATTGAATGTGGATGAGGTGCGACAGATGGATGTGCAAACCATCAAGCGCCGTCTGGATGAGGTGCTAGGGACGCTGAAGGGTCGGATATAAGGCAATGCGCCCCAAACGCTTGGCTTATCATTACCAAATCTTTTTGTGGATGATTATTAGCATGAAAATAGGCTTGAGGGATGCCACTGCTTACGCTAGATGCTCAAAGCATCTAGCTAGGCAAAAACCTGTAAGCGCACTAAAGGCGCTAAAAACCTGCCCGAAAGCGGATTTTTATCCTCAAAATTAGGTAAAATCAGCCCCTTTAGTGGGCTTCCAAAGGCGAATAGCCATAGGTTTTGAACCTATGGCGGAACAACGTATCGAAATGAACTACGGACAAGCCTTATAAGCCGTCCACTGGGGTGGGGATGATAATCGGCGGTGGGCGGTGGATGTGCCACGCGAATATCAGCCAACTGATTATCAAAAACACTGTCCAATAATACGAATAGATGCCGATGAAGTCGGGGCGATTGAACGGATAGAATATATCTGCCATGATAAATAAGCCGAATCCCCACCAAAAACGGGTGTGCAATAGCATCACCGCGCCCACCGCCAAGACGATAATCACCGAATTGCCCGCCGAATAGGGCGCAAGGAGCAATGACGCGGTTATCAGAAAGGTCGCTTTTTCGCGGGTGAGCGTGGGCGCGGTGAATAGGGCAATGGCGATGGTCGCCAGCAATAACGCCAGCCACAGGCAAAAAATGATGGGCGATGGCACAAATTCTAGCCGATTGAGGGCGGCAACAAGGCTAATATCTATAATCCCACCCGCCTGATACGTCCCACCGAGTGCCGCTAGCCACTCTGCACCCTTCCAAATGCCCAATGGCACGACAAACGCCAACACAATGATGAGCGCCACCAGCCATCGGCGCACATCCCACCCGCGTAATACCAGCCACGCCACATACGGCACAAATAAAAAGACGGCTTGTGGTTTGGCGGTGGCAAATAGCGCCCCAAATGCCAATGCAACGGGGTTTTTTGTCCGCATGGCATACACAATTAGCACCACGCCGCCGATGACTTGCGCGTCTAGCTGACCATCTGCCAGCACGCGCAAGGTGGGGAACGCCGTGAGCATGAGCATCACCGACAGCAGGTATAACCATTTTTTGGGGGTGGTGGGGATGACCATCACCAAAATGATGAGCGTGATATATGCCCATATCCCCCACCCCACTTGACGGGGTAAATCGCCCAGTGGCATAAAAAAGACGGCGCTCCAGGGCGGATTCCGCAAGCCGTTGACGACTTCATAGCGAATATCGCCCCCGCGCAGACGGTCAAAGATGAGGTCTATGCCCAAGCTGGTATTTTCGAGTGGCAGTTGGGCAAAAAATGCCACCACCGCCACGCCTGTGCCGATGACGCACACCGCCAAAAAGAGGATTTCCCAAACGGGATATTTGCCGAAGAGTCGCATGGTGATTTTTCGTGTCCTTTGCAGATGGATTATAGGGATATGATACATCGCTTGTCCGTAGTTCATTTCGATACGCTGTTCCGCCTATGGCTCAAAGCCCTAGGCTAGTCGCCTGTGAAGCCCACTGAAGGGGCTATTTTCACCCAATTTTGAGGTGAAAGCCCGTTTTAGGGTGGATTTTAGCGCCTTTAGTGCGCTTGAGTGCGACTAGCTGGTGGTTTTGAACCGCCAGCGATGCCCAAATGCGGGAAAAAACGGACAAAAGATTAAAAACAACTACAGACAAGCCTTAAATAGCGTCCACAATACATCATCAAAATCGGCATGGCGTAGGGGCTTGCCATGGCAAGCCCACATAGCAAGCCCGTTGTCTATCAGGGGGTAATCATCTGGTCGCCGATGATGAGCATCACGGGTGCATCACCTTGTATGACTGGCGCAAACATGATTTCTTCGGTGACATCGCGTGCAATCATCGTGCAGGCAATCCCCGCAGGCAACACGCGCACGACTTTGACCATATAGGTATTATCCACAGGCGGTTGTGGCACAATTTGGATGGGTTGTGGGCATCCATTGACCACAGCAGACACCGTAATGCGGATATTTTGTGCAAATCCCTCTACCCATTCGGCGCTGGCGCTGGTGATGGGAACAGTTTCTTCGTTGAATACTTGTGTATCCACACTCATCGCAGGGTTAAATGGCACACCGACCCCGTTGATAGCGATACTTTCAAACACGGGCGCACGCATTTCTGCCTCAAACGGATTCAACACTTGGGCGCAACCCGCGGCGATGTTGATGGTGACAAACGCATCCACCGTCATAAACCCCGGATTTTGCCAATCCATCATGGCACGATACACAGGCATTGCACAGCCATCGGTGAGTATTCCCGCCAACACAAGGCGCATATCGCCTTCGGTGGTGTGTTGAATGGTGATGGTGTCGTAGGGCAAATTGCCACGCACCCATAATTCCGATAGCATCGGGGGTGGGGTGGTCGCACCTTCAACTGGTTCTATGCTGGCACGTTCCACACCAAAAATTTTGCCATTGAGGATGATAACGGTGGGTAGGGTGCTATTTTCATCCAACGTAAACAGGGCGGTGGCATCAATTTTTTCTTCATACGATACCAGCACCATTGGACACATCACATCAAACGGCAATTCACGGTAAATATCCACAAACCAGCCTGCACCACCGCGTTCTGTGTTGATGATGGCGGGAAAATCACAGCCATCGGGCAAATCGCCTTTGACGACCAAAAAGAATTGGTCGCCCGCTGCGACAATTTCTACACTCGATATGGGGTGATAATCTCTGCGAATGGGGTTAGCCATACGGTCTCCGTCTTGTGCCTGTGCCGATGCCATACCCATGAGGGTGAATAGTAAGAGTGTGATTGCGAGTAACTTTTTATACATATGGGCTTTTCCTTTATATTATACAATACGCATAGCCCTATAACGCTTTGGCGAGGCGATTTGTTCCAAAATTGGTTATAATGAAAAAGAATTTACATCAGGAGCAAAACATGACGATTCTCCCGCCACAATTTCAGTTTAGCCAGACAAATCTCCAAGATTATGCCGATTGTCCGCGCAAATTTGAGCTACGGCATATCCAACGCCTACATTATCCGAGTATCGAATCTGAACCGCAACTGGAGCGCGAAGCCCATGCACGGCGTGGCTCGGCTTTTCATCGGCTAATCCATCAATATTTTAGTGGGGTATCGGCAGAGGCGATTAGTGCGAGTGCGATGGATGAGTATTTATCGCGTTGGTGGGGAAATTTTATCCGCGCCAAACTGCCCTATCAACCATCCCACTCACACGATGCCGAAATGACCTTATCCACGCCCATAGATGGTGTGCGCCTCATTGCCAAGTATGACCTCATTGCTCAGGCAGAGACGGGCGATTGGTGGATAATGGACTGGAAAACCCAAGCCCGTCCCATCCCGCGTGATATTTTGGCAGGAAAGATGCAGACGATTATTTATCCGTATGTATTGGCGCGGGCGGGTGGCTCGCTGACGGCTGATGGCGAAAAAATTGCCCCAGAAAAAATTCACATGGCATATTGGTATGCAGAGACGGGCAATATGGAGCTATTTCACTATGATAGCGACCAATTTGCTCATGCAGAAAAATTGCTCACGCGCACCATTGCCGACATCAAACAACGCACCCATTTTGAGCTGACCACCAACGCCCGTCAGTGTGGATTTTGCACCTATCGGTCACTCTGTGGGCGTGGTGAAGCGGCGCAGGGCTTGGATGAGTCGGAATTGGTGCTGGATATTGACGACAATTTTGA
>DAOTUO010000117.1:0-6510 GCA_034436595.1 Anaerolineae bacterium
TGGACATCATCCAACTAGCAAAAAGTGCCAAAGAGGCGGGCTATGCCCTGGCTAAAGCCACAACTGACCAAAAAAATAATGCGCTCCTATGTATTGCCGATGCCCTCCTCGCTCATAAGGATGTTATCTTAGATGCAAATCTTGCGGATTTAGAAGAAGCCCGTGCTAATGGCACCAGCGAGGCACTCCTAGACCGCATCAATTTGCAAAATCGGCTAGACGGAATTGTGGCAGATATTCGCACCGTAGCGACTCTGCCAGACCCCGTTGGTCGTATAATAGAAGAACGTATTTTGCCCAATGGCTTAAATGTCTCTCGGCGCAGGACAGCCATCGGGGTGATTGGGGTGATTTATGAGGCACGCCCCAATGTGACGATTGATGTGGCAGTTTTAGCACTAAAATCGGGCAATGCGTGTATTTTGCGGGGCGGAAAAGAGATTTTGCGGAGCAATATGGCGATGGTGCAGGTTATGAAAGAGGCAATCGCCCAAAGTGGCTTGCCTGCCGATGCTATTCAGCTTATCGCCAGCACAGACCGCGGTTATATTGGCGAAATGCTCAAATTACACGACACCATTGATATGATTATCCCACGGGGTGGCGCAGAGTTGCACCGCTTCTGCAAAGAAAACAGCACCATTCCCGTCATTACGGGGGGTGTGGGGATATGTCATCTCTTTGTAGATGAATCTGCCGATATTATGTCGTCACTGACAATCATCCACAACGCCAAAACATCGCGCCCATCAGTGTGCAATTCGCTAGATACGGTGCTTGTCCATCACAACATCGCATCTCAATTTTTACCCCGCTTGGTAGATAAATTATACACCTCTGGGGTGGAATTTCGCGCAGAAAAACGCGCATTGGCATATATTCAAGATTTGTGTTATGCCAATATCAAACCCGCAGGTGATGATGATTTCCATACCGAATGGATGGCGCTCATCTTGGGTATTAAGATTGTGGATTCGATGGATGAAGCCATGACTCATATCCGCCACCATAGTTTGGGACATTCCGATGGCATCCTCACCCAAAATGCCGATAACGCGGCGCAATTTTTGAATGAGGTAGATTCATCTGCCGTGTTTTGGAACACCAGCACCCGTTTTAACGATGGCGGTGCATTGGGACTCGGCGCAGAGGTGGCGGTTAGCACCCAAAAGTTACACGCCCGCGGACCAATGGCACTTGATGAACTCACGACGTATAAATGGGTCGTGATAGGCGATGGACATATCCGTACATAATCACCCATTACGGATATTTTTGATAAATATACAAGTAGGTAGGGTATTTTTATGGCAAACATCCTCATCGTAGAAGACGAAACCAACATGCTTCGGCTATTGCGCGATTGGCTAGAGTTTAATGACCATAATGTCTATATGGCAAAAGATGGTGTGGAGGGGTTAGATATGCTCAGTCAACAAAAGACACCCCCCGATATTATCATCTCAGATTTGAGTATGCCACGTATGGATGGTTGGGAGTTGCTCAGTTATCTCAGAAAAAATGAGCAGTGGAAAAAGACGCATGTGATTATCATCAGTGGCTCACGGGTAGATGAGCAAAATGCCCTGCAAGCAGGTGCAGACCAATTCTTGCTCAAACCATTCACCCTAAGCCACCTCGAAAATGCGCTGGCACGGCTATAAAACTAGGTACTAGAACTGCTCAATGGGGTAAATACACGCGGACCAAAATGGTCAATGACGGTGTATGGACTTTTGAGCAGGTCTTCCATGTTGATAGTGGTCAGGCGTTTGAATAATTCCATAAAGCCATGTGGCTTAACTAAAAAGCAGTTGCCACCTTTTTCCAAGACACTCTGCATGAGCGCACGTTCATCGTGCATAGTCGCCACGACCAAATACGCATCTGGAAAACGTTTGCGGAGGTCGGTGGTGAGTTGCAATCCATTGGCATCGGGCAGTTCCATATCTATAAGCGCGATAGTGAGCGTCTCTAAGGCATCTGCTTGCTCCATCGCCGCCTTACCACTAGAAGCCCCCACAATCTTAAAGCCCGCCATCATCATCAACCTTTCCAAAAAATCGCGGTTAGCAGGAGTATCATCAATCACAAGGGCTATTTTTTCGGTCATTATGAATTCCTTAAAAAAGATATTTGTTTATTTCCTTCTATCTTAATTTTTTCTTAAAGTTTTGTCAACATATCATAACTTCACCTTAATGTCGTCTGCACCCTTTTCATTGGGTGTGTCCGATGGTTTATCTTCCGATACCGCAGGCGTTTCAGGTTTGACCTCTGGTACAGATGGTGCTACAGATGGAACAACGGGTGTCGGTGGCGTTGTCGGCACTGGCGTTTCTGGTATTGTCGGTGCAGGTAGGACAACGGGTGTCGGTGGCGTTGTCGGCACTGGCGTTTCTGGTATTGTCGGTGGTGCAGGTAGGACAACAGGTGTTGGTGGCGTTGTCGGCACTGGCGTTTCAGGTATTGTCGGTGCAGGTGGGACAACAGGTATTGGTGGCGTTGTCGGCACTGGCGTTTCTGGTATTGTCGGTGCAGGTAGGACAACAGGTATTGGTGGCGTTGTCGGCACTGGCGTTTCTGGTATTGTCGGTGCAGGTGGGACAACAGGTATTGGTGGCGTTGTCGGCACTGGCGTTTCGGGTTTGACCTCTGGCACAGATGGTGCTACAAATGGGACAACAACCGATGTCGCCACCGCTAAATCGGCTACTTCTTGTTTGCGACGTTCAAATAGGCGGATCAAATCGGGAATTGGAAGGGGTTTTGCCATATAATCATCGCAACCAGCCGCCAAACACCGTTCTCTATCACCAATCATCGCATACGCCGTCACCGCAATAATCGGCACGGTATAGCCTTGTTGTCGCAATTCGCGCACCACATCCAACCCACTAAGCCTTCCTGAGAGTTGGATATCCATCAGTACCAAGTCTGGGTTATCTTTAGCAAAGTTGCGGAGGGCATCTTCTCCATCAATATAATTGACGAGTTCATGCTCCCGCGCCACTCTTTTAACCAAAGAGACGTTGGCAGGATTATCTTCCACGTACAAAATACGCATCAGTTATGCCTCCTGAGGAGTCTGGATAGTTGGCGATGAAGGGTTATTATCCACAGGTAAAGATGGGGTCTCCATCGTCTCAAATTTAGATTTTTGATATGGTTGCAAAATAAAGTGGAAGGTAGAGCCTTTGCCCACCTCACTTTCCATCCAAATACGCCCATTCATCAATTCTAATAAGCGCTTAGAAATGGGCAATCCCAGCCCAGAACCTGCCTGTGTGGGGCGTGTTTGCCCACGGACTTGGCGGAATTCTTCAAAAATAACATCAAATTGATCTGGCGGAATACCAGCACCCGTGTCTGAGAGGCTAAATTGCACCCCTTCTAGCACTTCTTGAACGGTGAGGGTAATAACGCCTTCGTTGGTAAATTTGACAGCATTGCTATATAGATTGAGCAATACTTGACGCACCCGCGATTCGTCTGCCCAAACTTCTGGCAATGGGTCTGGAATATGACCTTTGAGTTGCACAGACTTTTCGCCCAACAACCCACGCGCAGTACCCATTACAGCATCTACAACAGGTTTGAGATGAACCCGTTGCATATAAATTTCTAATTTGCCTGCGTCTACTCGTGCCAAATCTAAAATATCGTTGATGAGATGGAGCAATTGACGACCACTATTAAAAATTTGATTGAGGTCGGCTGTATAGGCATCTGGCAATTGTTCGTTATCATACATAATAGGGAATTTGAGCATCGTCTCACTAAAGCCGATGATGGCATTTAAGGGCGTGCGGAGTTCATGGCTCATATTCGCCAAAAACTGACCGCGAAAGTTCTTGGCGGCTTCGGCGGCGGTACGGGCTTCTTCTAGATCCACATTGGACAGGCTCAATTCTTCTGCCAACACTTCACTACGCTTGAGGCTTCGTTGCAATTTTCCGCGGTTATCAAATAATGCTTGGTTCGTTTGGCTCTCTTTGCGATAATTCAAAAGCGCCCACTCGGTGACACTATATAGCTCACCAGTGGCTTGAATAGAGAGTAACGCGCTCAGAAAAATGAGGACGATGGCAAAAAATTGGGATACACCAAAAAATGCCCAGTTGCCTGTGCTGAGTGCTGGCACAGTAACGACCAATACCGCACATACCAGCGCCAGCAACAAAGTGACTTGTGGGCGAATGAGCAAGCCACCCACGAAAATAATCATCACAAAAATAAATGGCAAAACTTGGACGGCTTGTGGGTCTTTATCATACAAAGCCACAGCCATCGCACCCACTAATGTCAACACATAAAATACAGAGGCAAACTCGAATAATTTCCGACGAAGCAAAAAGCGCGTGATAAAACTCCCTACCCCTAATGTCAGAGGGGCATATATCCAAATAAATTGGCTCACTTTTGCAGAGACAATAATCGTCAACATAACCACCACCAGCCCAATTGAACCATAAGCAGTGATGAGGGAGAGCAAGCTCAGACGGTCTGCCTTTACTTCAGTGGCAAAATCTACATTGGTAGGAATTGCTTCTATCGCGCCTAATGGTGTTTCTAGTTCATGAGAGGATATATAACTCATAACAAAAACGCCTTTTTTAATTTAATAAAGGAGCAAAATTTTCTCCATTATAACCTACCTGTACAAAATATCAACACATTGGTAGAAGATTAGAATAAGTATTTTTTCACATACATTGTAATATGATTTGAAACTCATTGCATTATGGGTAAGACGAGTGCCGATGGGTGGTTTTCGTCATGAAAAATGTGTTGGGTCGCTGGTTGACTGGTGATAGCCGTGGCAAATGGCTCATCCATACACAGGTTTCGCGCCCAGCGGGGATGTGCGCCACTAGCGATTTGCAAGCGTAGCCGATGCTGTGGCAAAAAGCAATGTGCCGTCGCCCACATATCTACCTCAATACACCATGTCCCATCGGCTTGGAGGGTGGCATCTTTGGCAGAGACACGCACCAATCCATCGCATACATTATACGATTTTCCGTTAGGGTGAACATCGCATAACCGCCCATAAAAATCCACACAAAACACATCTGATGTGACATATAACTGAAGGCGTACATAACCAATGACCTCTAGCGGGGCATCCAATGGGGTACTGGTATAGACCAGAACATCGTCACGGCGTTCTATACGCCAATTATTGCGTTTGCCCGCATTCCACAAATGAAATTGTGTCCCGCCCATATACGGTGTGGGGCTTTGTGGGTCATAGGTATAACTATCAGATGATTCATCTTGGGGGACATGTGGTGATAGAACCGCACCCTCATGCAAATAAAACGGGATAGATTTGGCTTGTGCAGGCGGAAAAACATCATAGTCGCGCCATTCCCCCCGCCCCATCATATATAGGCGCACAGGCTTCTGGCGCAATACACCCGCATCTGCCCCTTTGAGATGCACATCAAACCATTTTATCCCCTCTTGCAATTCAATCATGCTGGCAATGGTGGTGAAATGATGCCCCGCGCCGATGGTCAAATAAGGATTTTTGCCAGAGGCACGGAGTTGGTCATAATCGTGCAATGTGCCACGCAGAAAAAAGTCGTACCATCCACCGACAAGGTGAACAGGGATGGTCATATGGTTGAGAATATCGGGTTGGTGCATTTCATCCCACGCAGGGGTAGCGGGGTCTGAATTGTCTATCCACAGCCGAAAATAATCAATCTGCCTATCTAACGACACCGTATCATCATCATAAATGGGCAAATGGGCAAAGGCTTTTTTAGCTTTACGCTCCACATTCTGCCAAAATGTCACAGAATAAATCAGTGGCTTGCCCTTGAGCCTGTCTAATTGGTCAAAAACAGCCATCCAACGCATCGCCAGACCTAAATCGAGTGCGCCATCGGGATAAAGAATAGGATATAAATCGGATGACGTAATTCCGGGGACAATTGCTTTGATAGAGGGATTATACGGTGCAATCACCCACTGCACGATTCCCAAATAACTCCCGCCCCACATACCGATTGTGCCATTGAACCATGTCTGCGATTCTAGCCAGGCAATAGTGGCTTCGGCATCTTCCCGCTCGCCAAAATAGGGCGAAAATTCACCATCAGACTCAAATCTGCCCCGCACATCTTGGATGAGGACATGGTACCCACGTTCTGCAAACCGATTGCCCACAAATTCCAGATACCAGCCAAAATTGCTATTTTGGTGATTGCGCCCATAGGGGGTGCGAATAAGAATTGTGGGAAAATCACTATCGGCGCGGGGGGCATAATGGTCTGCGACAAGCGATACACCTTCTGGGGTAATAATAACGATATTTTTGGTGATGCTCACACGATACCGCATCCGCGAGAGTCGCAATACACGGCGGGCGGTTTGTTTGCGGGTAGAATAGCCAACGGTGAAAATGGCAATGAGGAGCAATAATGTGCAAATGAGCAATTTTTTCATGTGGGGTCTCTATCTTAGCCAGTGAACCTGACCAGCATCACGTTCTTCATC
>DAOTUO010000118.1:0-15929 GCA_034436595.1 Anaerolineae bacterium
ACCTCATGCAAAATGCGCTTGTGTATACTGGCACTTTTCACCACGCCCCCCTTGCCCACATCTTTTTTACCCGCCTCAAATTGTGGCTTGATGAGGATAATTAAATCGGCTTGGGGCATCAGCCATGCCTTAATGGTGGGCAACAATATTTTTACCGAGATAAAAGAGGCATCTACCACCACCAAATTAACGGGTTCTGCCAATTTTTCTATATATCGCGCATTGGTGCGTTCTATCACCACCACGCGGGGGTCTATACGGATGCGATGGTCTAAAATGCCATACCCCACATCTATGGCATACACTTTTTCTGCGCCATGTTGCAATAAACAATCGGTGAATCCGCCCGTACTCGCGCCCACATCGGCACAAATGCGTCCTGTGGGGTCGTATGCAAAGTCGCGCAATGCCCCTTCTAGCTTATCCCCGCCCCTGCTCACATAACGGGGCTTTGCCTTAAGGATAAGTTCATCTGCTTCATTGATTTTGGTACCCGGCTTATCTACCAAAACACCATTCACCGTCACTTCACCTGCCATAATCATGGCACGGGCTTTTTCTCTGCTTTCGATGAGTCCGCGTTGATGGAGCAAGACATCTAACCGAATTTTTTCTGCCATATTGGTTAATCCTTCGTCATGACGATAACAACTTCTAGCGGATTTTCGGTCTCTGCATCCACTTCCACAGCATCGGCACTCACGGTCAAATATCCGTCTGCCACGACAATCACACTATAGGGCAATCCAAATAGCAAGGGGCGCTCTAGCTGAAAGCGTCCATTGCGGTCTGTGGTTGCCTGTGTGTATACTTGATTAGCTGTCCACACAAAATCTTCGACAGAAAAATCTTCGCTGATGACAATAAAGCTCACATTCGGAATCCCTACACGGGTTTCGGCATCAATCACGCGCCCATTCATCTGCACGCCTGTCGACTGTGCGAATGGGTCAATGGGCAACTGACCAATCCCCACTTGTGCCTCAAAGGTGGCGAGAAGCGCGGGACCCATGAAGAGCTGTAGCCGATATGTGCCATCGGGAATCCGCGAGGCGCTACTCAGCAACATACCAAAATTTTGCCCCGTCTCGATATTATCCCAGGGGAGCGTTTGGTCATAGAACGCCACATTATCCACTGACCACACCACCCGCCAAAGTGTCCCTGGTGCGATAAATTCCCAATCGAACAGCCCATAAATCTGGCGCGTAGTGGTCGAAAATGTGCGTACACTCGGGTTTGTGACAGCCACTTGCAATGAATCGGCGGAAGTGAAACGCACATTGCTAAACACACGCGGAAATGCACCTTCACGCGCACCCGCTATCACAAAATCGGATGTGGCAACCAACAACCCCTCCAGATATAACTCCAACCGATACCGTCCAGATGGCAATGGCGACCCACCAGGGGCTTCCACACGAATAATGCGCGTATCGCGGGTGTCATTTGCCCATACCGAGTCGTTTCGGCGGATAATGGTATCGCCATAGTACCAAATTTCTGCCCACTGAGCGCCATCGGAAATATTGCGATAGATAAATCGCGCATTGACAATAATCCCTGTGGGCAAAATATTGTTGCGCCCATACAGATTTTCGCCATCTTCTATCCCAAAGGCAATATTACTAAACGATGCGGTGTTTTGTTGCGGTGTGCCAATAATAATCTCGCGGCTACCACTGGCAAGCCCGTTGATATACAGAGTAAACCGATAAATCCCGTTGGGATACACCTGCCCACGACTGCCAATATACCACATGCCATTTTGTCCACCGCCCCACCGCACAGGCGCAAGGCTAAAGGTGGGGCTTGGGCGGTCATCTATGGTCACACGCAATTCATAGATGGTATCTGGGGTCATATTGCGATAATCAAAAAACAAATATAAGCTATCTGTCCCTGTGGGCAGGCTACTCGACACGGTGGTCGGCATTCCATCTATTTCTGATGGGGCGATAAATAAGCGAGATACAGTCGGGTCTCCGCCACCTTCTAATTGGATGACCGGCTGTGTAATCCGTTGCAACATAATACCCAATGCCGCCCCCCGTTGTAGCGGACGGACAAAATTCACCGGGCGAATGGTATTGATAAACCCGCCAATTGGCACACATGAATCCCGATTATTCACCAAGCCATCGCCATTGGTATCTGCGAGGAGCAAACACGTCTCATCGGCGCTCAATGGACGCACAGGGACGGTGGTGGGAATACCAATCAGTTGCCCCTGCTGGTTATACACTCCGCCACCCGTCATTGTCCCTGGTATAGGGGTATCGGTTTTTATCCATGACCTATCGCCACCAATAGGCTCAGAGACAAAACTACTCACCGTCCCACGCAAGGTCTCGACAGAACTATTGCCCACATCGGGATACCCCGCCACTGTAATCGTTTCGTCTAAATTTACATTGGTCGAATTACCCAATTCCACAAATGGCAACGACAACGCATCACGATTGACCACACGCCCACTTAATTCACGGGTGATACGGAGCAACGCGAGGTCTTGCCCAATATCCGATTGAGCGATATCTGCATAATACGATGGCACAGGTGGTTCTTCTGCCAAAATACTCAATGAGATGATAATCGTATCGCCAGAACATGCATTATTTGTCACGGTGTTATGGGCATTGGTGATAATTAAGCCAGAACGGTCTATAATCGTCCCACTACCTACACAGGTAATAATGGGGATACCGCCAACCGTGCGAATTTGCATGATGTATACCGTAGAACGGCGAATACGGTCTAAATCGAGGTCGGGAATCGTCGTCTGGGCAAGAGTGGGGACGATGATAAACAAGCAAAGTGCCACCATACCAATCAATTTCATCATAGGCTTAAAACTCCAATGTCCGCAAAAATTGTAGAAATAGAGGGCGGTCTTGCTCAAATGTGCGGGCATCTGTGCGAAAAGTGATAATAATGGCTTGACCACCACTTAGGGTGAGAATATCTTCCCCCGCCACCACAATCGGAAAACTCTCCAAAAATGGATTTGTCTCGGTATCCACATAGGTATAACGCATCAATGTGGCGCGGGTTTCGGTAGTGAGCATAATTTGTTCCACCGACTGAATATCGTAGGTAGACAATATAATTGGGCGGGTGATATTAAGCGCATCCAACACATTACGCTCGGTCATATCTGCCCCCACAGGGCGTAGGGTAATTTGTAGCGTGGTCTTAAACCCGATCCGCGACATATCGCGCACACGGAACACATAATCACCCGCTGTATCGAGTAACCAGTTCAATGGATAATTCACGCTAATACCCGCCCGCAAATCGGTGTATGGGACGGTGGCATTGACCACCCCATTCCGAAAATTGAGCGAATAGAGCAATCCCAACAGAATTACCAAGAGGGTCAAAAAATGTCCGAGTCGTTGCTGGCGGATGAGGACTTGTTCCCGCCCGGTAATTTCGACTAAGCCCATCTGTGTCAATCCCCCTCTACCGCTTCACGTTCACGGCGTTCTGCGTTGTTATACAAAAAGGCGGTGAGAAAAAGCACCGTGACTACCAACACCACACTAAATACAAATCCCAACAAGGGGCGTGTGCCACCAATCCCCAAAACAAAACCGCTATTGGTCAATGTAGCGCGGATA
This sequence comes from Anaerolineae bacterium, assembly GCA_034436595.1. Lineage (GTDB taxonomy): Bacteria > Chloroflexota > Anaerolineae > Aggregatilineales > Phototrophicaceae. The sequence goes on from DAOTUO010000118.1 coordinate 3,624, forward strand.
CTGATGGTCGCGCCTGTGACTAAGGCACTCATGAATATCATGACAGGCATAATAAAAAACACCTGTGGATTAAAGCGCAATTCAGACAAGCCATACGCCAATATCGCGCTAGACGCATAGTGCATAATCACATTGGTATACAGGCGCAACGCCAACACATCGGGGGAAATAAGTCCGTCTGCCAGCAAATGCAAATTGGTCACAGTGGCATAACCAACGGCGGCGGCAGTGGCATACGCGAGGGTATCTAGCCGATTGCGAAATCCCTCTTGCCATAAAATCACCCGCAACACCCCATATTTTAGCCCCTCTTGCACCAGACCAACCGTGAGCGCATACCCCAATATTCGCTCAAATGACCCCGCCGATGCCAACCAATCATCCGGTCGCAACGCCCCAATCAATGGCACGCCGATAGCATTGGCGACCAACGCCGAAACGACCATCACCGCCACCAATTGCACACGCGGTTCTTGGACACGGCTTTCTTTCCATGCCGAAAAATACAGCCACAACCCCACTGTCAATAATGGCAATGTAAAATTGAGTGGCGCAAAAATCCGTTCTGGGATGACAAACCCCACCACACCAAGCGCATAAAATCCTGCGCTAATGACGGTTAAAATACCAATTTCGCGGACAATACTCCCCCATGCCCGCCGATAGGGATAAACTTCTTCTTCTTCACGCGGTGGCGTGAGCATTCTTGGACGGTTATATCTCATTTTGTGACCTGTTTTATGGTAGACTCTCTTTTCATCTATCCTATCGTATCGAAAAACCACATGGAAGTGTAAATTGACCAAACGCAACTCACTATTCATTACCCTGTTCGTTGCCTTTTTGCTCAGTGCGTGCGCGTCATCTGCGCCCACAACCGCTTTACGTTCCATCGTCTATGGGCTAACCCTAGAGCCATCTGGCTTTGACCCGCATATCCATCAATCGTCAGAACTCGGCATCGTATTGCGCCAAGTGTATGACACGCTGGTCTATCGGCATCCACAAACCAATGAAATTGTCCCCGGATTAGCCGAGAGTTGGGTGATTTCTGATGACCTCAGAGCCTACACATTTTATCTTAAGCGCGGTGTGACCTTTCACGATGGTGAGCCATTTAATGCCCAAGCGGTTGCCGCAAATTTAGACCGCATCACCTCACCAGAGACCCCATCCCAACGTGCCGTATTTTCGTTGGGACCCTACCAACAATATCTCATCGTGGATGAATTCACCATCCAAATCATCCTCACAGAACCCTATACGCCTCTGCTCGATTCGTTAGCACAGGTGTATTTGGGCATCGCCAGTCCCAAAGCATTGGCAGAATATTCGCTCAATCGGTATCAATTTCACCAAGTGGGTACAGGACCGTTTCGGTTTATCGAATATACCACAGGCGACAAGCTGGTCATCCGCAGAAACGAAAATTACACCTGGGGTCCCGATTTTTATGGCGACTTGCCAGGCAATGCAGTGGATGAAATTATATTCCGCTTCTTTGCAGACCCCCCCACCCGCCTCTCGGCATTAGAGAGCAAAACCGCACATATCATGGGCGAAATTCCACCTGCCTCTGCGCGTGCCATCACCGCCAATAGCAATATTCAGCTATACCCTGTCGCCATCCCTGGTATGCCGATGCAGTTTATATTCAATACACAACAATATCCCACTGATAATGTGATTGTGCGCCGTGCGCTTATCCAAGCCACTAACCGTAGCCTCATCACCGATGTGGTGTATCAGGGATTTTCGCCTGTGGCGTGGTCGGCGCTGTCTGCCAACACCCTCTATTATAATCCGCAACTGAACAATACCTATCCGTATGAACTCAGTGCCGCCCGTAATTTGTTGGAATCGGTGGGGTTTAGTGACCAAGATAATAATGGTTATCTGGACGCAGGTGATGGCGATTTAGAGGTAACATTGCTATTTGCCCCATGGAACTTTATGCCAGAGACCGCCCAACTCATTCAAGAATCGTGGCGCAATGTGGGTGTGAATGCAATCTTAGAACAAGTCGCAGGCTTCACCGCCCTGCGTGAGAATGTCGCCACGGGCGACTATAACCTTGTGGCGTTTGATAACGCGGGTTATGACCCACAAGTCCTCACACGATTTTTTATGAGCAATGGCACAAATAATTATACACTCTTTCAAAATATCGAATTGGATGCCGCCCTCATGAGCGCCACCGCCGAAAGTGCGCCAGAGATGCGCTATGCCCGTTATGCCCAAATTCAACAATTTGTCATGGATAACGCGCTTATTTTGCCCATCCGCGATTATGTCAATATCAATGCCTCGGTGGCAGAAATTGGCGGGCTGATTTATGACCCCTATGGCTGGTTTCCGTTGCTCTATGCCGTCACATTGAACTAATGATGGTGCAATAACCATGCAACGCCTCGCATTTGCCCTGTTCACTGTGTGGTCGGCGCTCACACTGGCATTTTTTTTATTGCGATTACTCCCTGGTGATGCCATATCCGCCCAGATGGATTTGGGTGGGGCATCACTCACAGAAATCGCCCAAGTCCGCGCCGATATGGGCTTGGATGACCCGCCACTCGCCCAATATATCCGTTATATAGGCGGGGTGGTGCGCGGGGATTTTGGCTATTCATTGGTGCGACTGCTTCCCATCACTGACCTCATCGCCCCGCGTCTATTGCCCACAGCCATCCTCGCCATTTTTGCGATGAGCCTCGCGGTACTATGGGGTATTGGCATCGGCATAATAGCGACTAGGCGCGGATTTTGGGGCATGATGGGACGTGGGGTGATGAGCCTATCGCTTGCCACCCCATTATATTGGACAGGCACATTAGCCATTATCGCGCTATCGGCAACTATCCCCTATAGCGGGGTAGATAATTGGCAGGCATGGTTATTACCGATTATGGTATTGGCATTTCATGGGATGGGTGGTATTGCACGGGTAGCGTATGCCAATATCATCGCGGTGCAGTCGCTGACATTTGTTGCAGTAGCACAGAGCAAAGGCTTGCATCCACGCACCATTTTGCGCCGTCATGTGTTGCGCGTGGCATTATTGCCCGTATTACCCGTCATTAGCACCCAATTTGGGTTATTGCTCGGCGGGACAGTCATCACCGAAAGTTTATTCGTGCGCGTGGGGATTGGTCGCTTATTGCTCGATAGTGTCATCGCACAAGATTACCCCGTTGTACAGGCGATAGTCGCACTATCGGCGCTGATAGTGGCGGGGTTATCGCTCATTACCGACTTTTTATCCACCCTATTAGACCCACGCCTCCGTTGGCTAGATAATGGGGCATGACGACATGACGCGCAAAATTGCCCTTATCTGGATAATTTTTTTGGTTGGCATGGCGTTCTTTGGGGCATACCTCGCGCCATACGACCCCATGACCCCACAAGAAAACGGCATCTCAAAAACACCCAATACGGTTTATTTTTTAGGCACAGACGGGCTTGGGCGCGATGTATTGAGCCGATTATTGGCGGGGGCGGGGCGCACATTGGGCATTTCTGGATTGAGCGCCACCCTAGCCATAGCCATTGGTGGCATTTTGGGGATTGGTGCGCCGATGTTGGGTAAATTTGGTGATAATGCGTTGGTTCTGGTGATGAATACCCTGCTCACATTTCCGCCGTTAATGATGGCGCTGGTTCTGCTCACCCTACTCGGACGGAGCGACACGGCACTCATTATCGCAGTGGGTATCAGTCAGGTGGGGATGACCGCGCAGGTCATACGCGGGGTCACACGGCAAATTTTGGTAGAAGATTATATTTTGGGGGCGCGGGCATGTGGGGCGGGCTGGTGGCGCATCGCGTGGGTGCATGTTCGGCGCGGAATTTATCCCACACTTGGCGCACAAATGGGCATTGTCTTTGGTTATTGCCTATTTAATAGTGCCGGGCTTAATTTTCTCGGTGTGGGGGTCGCCATTGGTGTACCAGAATGGGGCGCAATTTTGGCAGAAGGACGGAGTGTTTTCCGCACCGCCCCTCATGTTGCCATTTTTGCTGGATTATTGTTGATGAGCGCCGTGATTGCCGTGAATCGGCTCGTAGATGATTAGCCAAGCCATGCCAGCACCGCATCCACCTGCCCAGTGGGCAATTTTTTGGCGGTATGCAGGTCAAGCATCACATCCTCTAACCGAAATAGGCTGTGGATGGTCAGATTAGGCATATTCGCCGTTACCTTGCCAGTGGTCATCAACACCCACGCCGTATGTATCTCTAATCCGACTTTTTTCGCCTTGTGGATGAGTCCCTCATGCGAGTTTTGCCATGTATTCGCCACAAATAACGCGGGATGCCCCACATCATACGCGCCCAACAGGTCATACACCCCCTCACGCCCTGTCCCTCTACTATAGACCAACGGCACATTTGCCAAAAATGACAATAGCGTCCCCAATGGCAATGCCTCTGACGATGCCAACAGACGCTCATAACGGTTTACATCCGCAAGCAAAATGAGCCGTTTTAACACATTTGACCAGATATCGGGATAAGACGGCAATAAGTCAAATCCAATTTTGAACGGCACGCCATCCTCGTCAAATCGCCCAAATTGAATTAGCCCTGCGCCCCAAAATTGTTCTATCAACGCATCCATCAGCTATCCCTCATCCCTAATAATGCCTCATGCAAGCTATCTCCAAAATGGGCTGTACCATCGGCATAGACCACATCATCTCCCACAATTTTAAGCCGTTTATCACCGATGGTCAATTCATCTGTCATACGCCAAAAAATCCCGCCTGTGGGGGCAGAATGAGGTGTATGGTCGTATGTGACAAAGGCGCTCCTATCGGGACGGGCAGTATAGGCGGATAGGTGATTGTCATCCGCCAAAATCAGCGCATCGGCATTGAATGTGCCTTCATCCGCCAGATGGACATATCCCGCGCCAGAAAACTGCCCGTCAATAATGGTGATGAGCGTCCTATCTACATAGCCGATGGTGCGTTCCAGCGCCACCGCCCCCGCCGCGCCAATGGCGAGATAGGCGGGAAAATCGAATATATAACCCGCCACCACATCACGAGTCGCATTGATAACGGCTTTGCCAAACGGCAAAAACGGGTCATCATACGCCTTCACAGGCGTGGGCATCTGCATGAGATGTGGCGAAATTCGCAACACAACATGGGTCTGATTCGTCTGAATAATCTGCTCTAATTTTTCGATAAATGAGTCACTCATAGGGTCATTTGCTCTTTTAACATGCGCCATAGCATGGAGAGTGACCACGAAGAGACAAATTGCTTGGCTACATCCGATTGTCCGCCAAAGCCATAGACCCGTTCTGATGTTTTTGTAGGTGTATAAACCGACACCGCCGCGCCTTCATTGGCATCTGACGATTCATTCACATTAGGATTGGCAATAATAGCAATACCCGCGGTGGCGTTGGATGTCGCCACAAATGCGCCAATTGCCTCTGACGACAGTCCACGCAAATCGGGCTTGGTGAGCGATAATGCCTCGCGTAGTGCGTCTGGAGATTCATAATGGGCATGGCTCACAATCACCGCATCGCCATTGGGGATATTGCGGATGGCATCGCTCACCACTGGCGAAATTCCCGCCTCTACAATGGCTAGTTTGATATTGTGTTTCAGGCATAAGTCAACCAACACCTGCTCAATTTTTTGGTCGTTGACTCCATAGATATACTGCCCTACCCGCGCCATGATTTTTTCGGCGACATCGGCAATCATCAAGTCGGCGATGGCTTCAGTATCGGCTTTGGCGGTGATACGAATATCAATCTGTCCACTATGCGCTGCCAACCCCACGGTTGGGTTACTAGCTTGTAGCAAATCATGCCCAAGCATTTCATCTAACAGACTCTCGCCAATGCCCGCCGCCTTAAGCAAATGGGCTTTGATGATGCCAAGTGTATAACGCCCACGTAAATAGGGAATCACTTTATCGCTCATGAGAAATTTCATCTCTCGCGGGACACCCGGTAGGCTAATGACCACCTTCTGTCCCATCTCCACCGCAAACGATGGCGCTGTCCCAACGGGGTTTTCGATGATAACAGCCCCTTCTGGCACATAGGCTTGCAAACGATTATTATCGGTCATCTGAACATTAAAAGTTGCAAAACGCGCCGCGATTTGTTCTAATAGAGTCTGATGAAAAACAAGTTTACGCTCAGTCGCTTGTGCCACTGCCTGACGGGTCATATCATCCACCGTTGGACCCAATCCCCCACAGGTAATTACCACATCGGCACGGCTAAGGGCGATGTTCACCGCAGAGGCGATGCGGTTGATATTATCGCCAACCGAAGTCATAAAGAAGAGGTTAATGCCTAAGTCGCGCAACGCTTTAGCGATGTAAACCGAATTGGTATCGGTCAACTCTCCCAATAATATCTCTGTACCAATACTAATCACTTCGGCATTAATGATTACATTCATCATCATTCTCTCATATTTTTAGCAATTTCTAGAAAAAGGGGACTTTTTTTTGGCAAAAAAATGAAAACTAGATTATAATCAATATTTGATAAAAGCAAGCGTATCTCTCAAAAATATTTGTGCAGTTTTAACAAGAGATAAGCTTTTTTTGTACAATAATGTGCATTTAGCCCAAAAAGGCATGGAGGTATATAGTGGCAAGTGTAACCTTCGATCATGTATGGAAACATTATGGCAACGTTCAAGTCGTAAAAGACTTGAATATTCATATTGAAGATAAAGAGTTTTTAGTGTTTGTCGGACCATCAGGTTGTGGAAAATCCACCAGCTTAAGAATGTTGGCGGGATTAGAAGAAATCAGCGATGGACAGGTACGTATCGGTGACCGTGTGGTCAACAATGTTGCTCCAAAAGACCGCGATGTGGCGATGGTGTTTCAGAGTTATGCGCTCTATCCCCACATGACAGTCTATGACAATATGGCATTTGGTCTCAAACTCCGCAAGACCCCCAAGTCGGTGATTGACCAACGAGTAAAAGAAGCCGCCACCAGTTTAGGCTTGGCAAACTTGCTCGACCGTCGCCCACGCCAACTGTCTGGTGGTCAACGTCAACGTGTGGCAGTGGGACGTGCAATCGTCCGCGAACCAGCTGTTTTCCTCATGGATGAACCCCTCTCTAACCTCGATGCCAAATTGCGCGTTGAAGCCCGCTCTTTCATCAGCAAATTGCACCAACGTCTCGAAACCACCTTCATCTATGTGACCCACGACCAAGTGGAAGCGATGACGATGGGAACGCGCATCTGTGTATTGAGTGCTGGCGAATTACAACAAATAGATAGCCCCTTTAATTTGTACCACAATCCCCGTAATGTCTTTGTTGCGACCTTCATCGGAAGCCCTTCCATGAACCTCTTCAAAGCAACATTAGGCGAAAGTGCCAATGGTTTGACAATTGATACGGGTACATTCCAACTCAATGTGCCAGAATCAAAAGCCGCGCCATTCAAATCGCACATTGGTAAAGAAGTTATTTTTGGGATTCGTCCAGAAGATATTCATGATATAGATTTTCAACCACCCGGCATTTTGCCATCACAAACAGAAGGCAATGTGGATGTGATTGAACAAATGGGTAATGAAATGATTATCTACCTCGAAGAAGGTGGCAAAACATTCATCGCCCGTACCGACCCCCGTACCCGCGCCCGCATCGGTGGACGCATGGGCTTGGTGTTCAATATGGAAAACATGCACATTTTCGATAAAGACAATGAACATTCATTGGCTTATGACTACAAACTGCAAACCGCAGGCGCACGCTAAAAAAACAAACTGGTGATGGGCATTAGCTCATCACCACAAATAATATGCAACAAAAAAGAGGCGATATGCCTCTTTTTTGTTTTTTATAGGTTGATAAATTTTATTCGCGGGGTAAAACTTTACGGAATTTATACCCATAGACAATCATGCCCTTTGCGCCTTCGGTGGTCAATTTGCGTGTGACCATCTCTACCTTATCGCCAATGGCGAGGCTTTCATCACCCAAATCAGTGATTTGCGCGGTGAGCATCACGCCTTCATCCAATTGAATCAATGCCAACACATAGGGGGCATATTCTGCGAATGATTCTGGCGCATCTTGGAGGGTGGTATAACTATATACCGTCCCTGTGCCAGAAAAGGCAAACCGTTCATGGCGAATCTCCGCCAGAGGGGTCTTGGTCATAATTACGCCACTTTGACAGGGGTTGCTTGGGCGACTGGTTGTTGTAGGGTGATAGCTTGAATTTCTTGTGTATCGGTGGTCGCAACACGGGCTTGCAGGCTCAATTCGCCACTCTCTACACGGACACCCTCTAAACGATACCGTTGTGCATTCATACGCCAATGTCTTGAAATTTGCATTTTACACTACTCCACATTTTTCTCGTTTGAACTAACTACAGTCATTGTATCGTGAAAAATCTCTCAATACCTCTCATAGAGTCTCCAAAACACTCTCAAAGCGTCTCTAAGATGTGTGTAACGGCGGTTGTACCCAGCCCACCTAAGTTCTGGATGAGAGCAGAGACCGCGCCACTCACTTGGTTTTCATTTGCCTGTCCGCGCAGTTGAAGCACCGCCTCGACCGCCTGATACACCCCAGTTGCCCCTGTTGGGTTGCCACGACTCTTTAATCCGCCAAAAGTGCTAATGGGCAGGCGACCTGTTAAACCAATTTGGTCACTCAGTTTCCACCCTTCCCCACGTTCTGCATAGCCCATCGCTTCTAATGCCAATGCCGATACAATCGTGAATGAATCGTGCAATTCCAGCAGGTTCATCTGGTCACGGGTTTTTCCCGCTTGGGCAAATGCCTTTTGTGCCGATAACGCCACAGCCTTTAGGTATAGTGGGTCTTTGCGGTCATGGAGCGCCAACGTATCGGTTGCGACCCCACTCCCCGCGATTTTAATCGGTTGTGATACCCTATCCAGCGCCCAATCCAACGGCGCAAGCACCACCGCCGCCGCACCATCGGCATCTGGCGCACCATCAAACAGGTTCACAGGGTCAGAAACAAACGGTGCTTTGGCAAATGCCCCTGCTTTGATAATATTGCGATACATCGCCAATGGGTTACGTTTGCCATTGGCATGAGCATTAATGCTAAATCCCTCAAATGCCGCTAGTTCCACGCCAAATTCGTGCATATAACGGCGCATGAGCAACGCCGCCAATGCGGGGAGGGTTGCCCCATGAATAGATTCATAATCGGCATCGAGGCTCACATTACGCCCCTCTATGCGGGTATTGCCAATGGCATCCGATGATTTTTCTACACCCGCTACCAGTGCAAAATCCACCGCGCCACTGGCAACTGCCAAATAGCCCGTGCGGAGCGCCACCCCGCCAGAGGCATCACCCGCCTCTGTGGTATAAGCCTCGATACCGCGCAGACCCGCATAATCGGCTATCAACGCACCCAAATGCGACTGGCTACTCACACTTGCGCCGTAGGAATTGCCCAAATACAGCGCATCCACACTATCTAAATGAGCATCTGCGAGCGCCAATTGCACCGCATCCGCGCCCAACATCCGTAAACTCTTATCCCAATGTTCTCCCACAGGGGTCATGCCGACCCCAATAATGGCTACTGGTCTCATGGTATCTTATCCTTTAATCTTTTAATTTGTCGCGGAAACGGCAATAGGTGGCATAATCAATCACAGTCCGCCGATTGATATAATCGCGGGTGCGTGGCGCACGATTTTGCACCTGTGAAATTTTATCGGTCACGAGAATGTCAAACGCGTCAGACCCCGCCCCACTGCCATAACTCACCATGAGGATTCGGTCGCCTGCTTTGGCTTGGTCGAGGATGGCGGTTAAGCCGACCATACATGAGCCAGAATACACATTGCCGATATGGTCTGCGAGTAGCCCTATGCTATATTGGGCTTCATTAAATCCCAACATTTGCGCCGCCCGCATAGGGAATTTGACATTGGGTTGATGAAACACCGCATAGGTATAATCCGCAGGGGTGGTATTCATCATCTCCATGAGTGCCGATGCCGCGCTGGTCACATGATGAAAATAGGCGGGTTCACCCGTAAATCTATCGCCATGCGAGGGGTATGTCTGACCAGAACGTCGCCAAAAATCGGGGGTATCGGTCACATAGCTATAACTCCCCTGATACACCGCACAGGCTTCTTCTGCCAGACCAATCAAAAACGCCGCCCCGCCCGATGCCGCCGTATATTCCAACGCATCACCCGGTCGCCCCTGCGCGGTATCCATGCCAATGCTAAGGGTATATGCCCCCATGCCACTCCCCACAATGCCGATAGAGGCTTGAACGGCTTCTGTACCCGCTTTACAGGCAAATTCCCAATCTGCCGCCTGAATATGGGCAGATGTGCCGATGCTCTCCGCGACAATCGTGCTAGTCGGTTTCACGGCATACGGGTGACTCTCGCTACCGACCCATACCGCACGAATGAGTTTGGGGTCAATAGCCGCCCGCGCCACCGCATTCCGCGCCGCCTCGATAGACATGGTGGTGACATCTTCATCAAGCCCCGCCACCGCCTTTTCTTTGATGGGACTACCGCCTAATCCTTGTGTCCATACCCGCGCGACCTCTGTCCCAGGGAGACGATAACGCGGGATATACGCCCCATAACCCACAATCCCGACTGGGCGGGTGGGTTTCATCAACAACGATTCACTTTGTTGAGGCTGATATGTGCCATTTTGATTTGACATCATGACTCCTTTTCTTCTGATAAAAGGCTTTCGACCAATTGCTTCGCCCGTTCTAGGCGGATATTTTTCTCATCTATCATCAGTTTGGCGATTTTTGGTGCTAATTCGGGTGATGCGCCCGCCGCCAAAGCAAGCTGTTTGGCGTGCATCCGCATGTGACCTTGTTGAATGCCATCGGTTGCCAATGCGCGAATCGCCGCAAAATTTTGTGCGAGTCCCACCGCGACCATGACCTCTGCGAGTTCCTGCGCGGTATGAATCCCCAAAATATCCAACGCGAGTTGTGCCGTTGGATGTACCCGTGTCGCCCCACCAACAATCCCCACCGCCAGAGGCAATTCGATTGTGCCGTGCAAGTCACCATTGGGGGTCATGCGCCATTGCGTCATGCTGGTATAACGACCATCGCGTGCGACATAGGCATGTGCGCCCGCTTCCACCGCCCGCCAGTCGTTGCCCGTAGCAAGCACAACCGCATCAATGCCATTCATCACACCCTTGTTATGGGTGGTGGCGCGATAGGGGTCTATTTCGGCAAAATATCCTGCCTCAACAATCGCCTTCACGACTTGTTCACCCGTGAGTGTTTCTGTAGCAAGTGCTTCTTTGCGGATAACACCCTCTGCCCGTGATTTGCGCCTATCACTGAGGTTACTGAGGATACGCAAATTCACACGCCCACCTGTGAGCGATTCGACATGCGGTGCAAGGTGTTCGACGGCGGTATTAATGGCATTCGCGCCCATCGCATCACGAGTATCGAGCAATAGGTGAAGCACCAACATCGCGCCGATAGGGGTATCATCAAACACGCGAATTTCAATATCACGCGCTCCCCCACCCCGCTTGACGATGCTCCCCCCCACATTATCCGCTTCTGCGAGTAGCATGGCTTTATTGCCCTCAATCTGCGCGATGGCGTGTGCCATATCGGGAAGATCCAATACCTGAATTTGACCAATCATAACAGGGTTGTCGCTGGTGGTGGTGAATCCGCCCCCATCCCGAAAGAGTCGCGCCGCATTGCTACACGCCGCCACTACAGACGGCTCTTCTATCACCATCGGTACAAGAATATCGCGCCCATTGATAAGAAAGTTGGTCGCAACGGCAAACGGCAAGGCATAGCGCCCCAACACATTTTCTATCATGGCATCGGCTTGGTCTGCTGATAACCCACCATCCAACGGGAGGGGGTCATCTGACGATTTTCCGAGCCACTCGCGGATAATGGTGAGGCGTTCCGATAGTGTCTTTTTATAAAATTGTGAGATTCGTGATGTTTTTTGTGTATTCATACCGTCACTATAGCACGGGAATACTCGCAAAAACTTGCAAAATCTCTCATGTGTGTGAAATGTCGCACAAGGCTCATCTGGGGCTTATAAATCTTCATCATCAACTATTCGTACACTGTTTAGCAGGCACTCATCAGATAGGGATAATATAGATGGTTGATTATCTTTTATAAAAAGTGACTTATCCTATGCGCCCAGACCTATCTGCCTTCCGTGGCGATATTCACCAGCCGTTCACCCTACAGGGGCAACATACCGCCATATTGATGATTCACGGCTTCCCTGGCACCCCCGCAGAAATGC
>DAOTUO010000119.1:0-3021 GCA_034436595.1 Anaerolineae bacterium
ATGCCCAAGTCACTCGTGCCAGTTGCCAACAAATTTCTCATTGTCTATGCCATAGAGGTCTTGCGTAATGCGGGTGTCACCGATATTGGTGTGGTGGTCAACAATCTCGTCTCCCCTATTGTCCAAACATTGGGGACAGGTGAGAATTATGGGGTCAAACTGAGCTATATCGTCCAAGAAGAGCAAAAGGGACTGGCACATGCCACGGCGCTTTGTCGTGATTTTGTGGGCGATGAGCCATTCTGCATGTTTTTGGGAGATAATATCTTCCAAGATAAGCTCCAAGACTTGTTGCAAAATTTCGCTACCAGCGATGCACAAGCCACGCTTGGTTTGGGCGAAGTCAGCGACCCTACCCGCTTTGGCATTGCAGAAATTAAAGATGGTCAGATTTTGCGTGTGGTCGAAAAACCCAAAGACCCCCCATCTAACCTCGCCATCTGTGGCATTTATCTGTTCCGCAAGTCTATTTTCGATGCCATCAGCAAAATTAACCCGTCCGCACGCGGTGAATACGAAATTACCGATGCTATTCAGGTATTGCTCAATGAAAAGCAAAAAGTGATTCCTTATAAAGTCAATGGCTGGTGGATTGATGCAGGCAAGCCCAATGCCATCATCGAAGCCAATCAGTTTGTCTTGGGCGATATGCCCTTCGCCCCCAAACCAGAAGGCGACCTTATTAGTGGCAAATCTGAGGTATCGAGTCGGGTGATTTTGGGCGAAAATACCAAAGTGATAGATAGTGTAATTCGCGGTCCCGTAATTTTGGGGAGCAATGTCATCATCAAAAATAGTTATATTGGACCCTACACATCCATTGGGGATAATGTGACGGTAGAAAACAGCGAAATTGAAGCCAGCATCATCATGCAAAACTGCACCATTCATGGCATCCCCGGACGGGTAGATTCTAGCCTAATTGCCGATAATAGCGTGGTGACATCTGCCAACCATATCATCCCATCCACCCATCGCTTTATTCTGGCAGAAAATAGCTACGTGCAGTTGTGAGGGATATATTTTGACCGTATTATATCGAGGCTTAAAGCGCGTGCATTGGTAAAATTGGACACACCCTAACGGGGTAGATGGTAGCGGAGCATAGGGACGCTATACGCACTGCGTGCTAATCGTCCCGTACAGGTCACGGAGATTTTCGGGATGTAGGGACGACCTTCTTGTCGTCCGTTAGCCTCGTATATCCGCCCTATGCTGATGCAAAAATGTCACAAAAATTGGCAAAACAACTACGAATAGACCTGTCTTGATAGCCCCAAACACCTTTTTTAACACAACTCATATAGAGCCTGTCTTGACGCATAACACATCCCTATGTTATCGTGTATACAAACAACTTTTCCGATTAGACAAGTCATATAACAGGAGTCAAGAATGCCCGATATTGCAGAACGTGGTTACGCAAAGTCTGATGTGTTGGTCTCTACCGATTGGGTAGCAGAAAACCTCAATAACCCCAATATGCGGATTATCGAATCCAACGAAGACCCACTCCTCTACCCCAGTGGACATATCCCTGGTGCCGTGCAAGTAGACTGGACACAAGACCTCAACGACCTCGTTGTGCGTGATTATATCCAAAAAGCACAGTTTGAGGCACTGATGTCACGCATTGGTGTGACCAACGACACCACCGTGGTGTTTTATGGCGATAAAAACAATTGGTGGGCAACATACGCCTTTTGGGTATTCCAATTATTTGGACATACCAACGCCAAAGTGATGGACGGTGGACGGCTCAAATGGGAAAAAGAAGGACGTGAACTCACCCGCGCTAATCCTACCTATGAAGCCACTAGCTATGTCGCCCAAGACCGTGATGATACCAAAATCCGCGCCTTCCGCGCCGAAGTGCTAGAACACATCAAGGCACAAAAACCATTAGTGGATGTCCGTAGCCCACAAGAATTTTCTGGCGAATTGCTCCACATGCCAAATTATCCCCAAGAAGGCACATTGCGCGGTGGTCATATTCCTGGGGCGCAAAGTGTCCCGTGGAGTCGTGCCGCCAATATTGATGATGGCACATTTAAGACCGCAGAAGAACTCCGCGCCATTTATGAGGGCGAAAAAGGCTTGAGTGCCAACGACAACATCATCGCTTATTGCCGTATTGGTGAGCGTAGTAGTCACTCATGGTTTGTATTGACCTATTTGCTGGGCTATAGCAATGTACGCAATTATGATGGTAGCTGGACAGAATGGGGCAACTCTGTCGGTGTGCCGATTGAAAAAAGTGTCTAATCTGGCGTAAAATAAACACATAAATTTGTAAGGGCGCACAGATGTTGCGCCCTTGTGCATTAAGGACAAAGCCATGACCGATACACCAACCAAATTACAAACACTCCTATCCGATTTTGCGGTACTCACAGACCGTCATGAACGCGCCGAATACCTCATCGAAATTGCCGATAGATTTGCCGATGTGCGTGTGCCAGCCGATATTTCTATCCGCCCCCACCCCGAAGAAAATCATGTGCAGATGTGCGAATCCGATGCCTATGTCTGGGCGGTTGACCAGCCAGATGGCACACAAAAATATTATTTCGATGTCCTCAATCCACAAGGGCTATCGGCAATGGCGCTCAGTGTCATTTTGAGCGAATCGCTCAGTAATCAGTCATTAGCCGATGTCGCTGGTGTCAAAAGTGACATTGTATTCACTATTTTTGGGCGTGAAGTCGCAATGGGCAAGGGACAGGGACTGATGGGTATCGTCAATCTGGTGCAATACGCCGCCAAGACAAAACTCGGCTAGAGTTCACTACAATCCCACATAAAGCCACACCGTTCACAGCGCACTTTGCAGGCACGGCGCACCGTTGGCGCGGTGCAATTGGGGCATACGCTCGATAATGTGTAATTGGGCAACGGCGGGATGGGCATTTTTGGGGGATGTTGGATAATTTGGGGTGATTTTTGTTTTTTATCCATAGACAATCCTTTGAGAAAAATCAAAAACGGGCGATTATGCCCGTTTTTTGATATAGAGGCGAC
>DAOTUO010000120.1:0-62110 GCA_034436595.1 Anaerolineae bacterium
CAATTATATAGAATAGGAATATCCAAATGACATATAAAATAGCATTATTCAACCACAAAGGTGGTGTTAGCAAAACTACAACAACCTTTAATTTAGGTTGGATGCTTGCAGAAAAAGGCAAGCGTGTTATTGTAGTAGATGCAGACCCACAATGCAACTTAACAGGTTTACTTATGGGGTTTAAGGGTGTTGATGAATTAGATACCTTCTATCAAAAACATCCTGAACAGAATCTTAAAGCGGGACTAGCCCCAGCCTTTGAATCAAGACCACAACTTATTAAAGCAGTCGAATGTATTGAGGTTGATAAAAGACCTAATCTTTTTCTGTTGCCTGGTCATATTGGAATTGCTGAATATGAAGTTACATTGGGAATTGCACAACAACTTACAGGTTCAATTCAGGCACTACAAAACATACCAGGGTCATTTTCCTATTTGTTAGATGTGACAGCAAAAAAATATCAAGCTGATTACATTTTAATTGATACGAACCCTAGCCTTAGCTCTATTAATCAAAATCTTATAATGACCAGCGATTTCTTTATCCTTCCAACAACACCAGATTATTTTTCTGTTATGGCAATTAATTCTCTTCAAAAAATGCTTCCTCGTTGGCACTCATGGGCAATCAATGCACAAAATATGGATTTATTCCGAGAGGCAACTTATCCCTTTCCTCAAAAAACAGCAAAATTTTTGGGTTATATTGTTCAGAATTATACACAGAGAAACCAAGAACCATCACGAGCATTTCACACATGGATTGAAAGATTAGATGATACTATCAATAATGAACTTGTACCTGCACTAGAAAAAATTGGGATGATGCTGAATTCTGATTTCTATTCAAATGATGCTAATCGTTATTGCTTAGCGCAAATTCCTGATTTCCAAAGTTTAATCGCGTCTTCGCAAGAAAATCAAACACCTGTATTTGCGCTAAAGGACGAACAATTAAAACGTTCAGCAACAAAATTCAAAAAAGAAATGAGAATTCAAGGTGTAGCCCTTAAGGTCTACCAAAATATGCAAAAAAATTTCCAAGAGATTTTCGTGGGTTTAGCAGATGATATCATTCGCAAAACTGAGATGTCATATGCAAGAAGCTATTAAAAGATTCCGCCAAAATATCAGTTATGTTGATGACTTAGGCAATATTCATCGCTATCTCTCTACTACAACAACGAGTGCAACTCAATTGGCGTTAGATGAAATCTTACGTGCAGAATGGGTTATGTGCATCAGTTGTTTAGATGCTTATATTCATGATTTACTGCGTTTAGGGATAATAGCAATTCATTGTGGTCAGCGGGTTAAACCTAAAAAATTTAATAGCGATGTAAAAATCTCAATGCAAGGGGTTTCACTATTTATCGATGAAATTAGTTCTTTAGTTAGCTTATCTCCTGATTTAGGCATATTAAATCTTAATTTCCAGAAATTGATAACTGATGTAGCCCAACAACAATGGTTAGAAAATGAAGTAACACAGTTATATAGTCGCTCAACATTTCAAGGGGCGCAACAAATTGAATTAGCAATCCAAGTAATCTCTGATATAAAAATTTGGCAAGAGTTATCAAAATTATTAAATATACCTGCTGAAGATATTAAGAAACAACTTAATTTGATTGTAAATCGGCGAAATAAAATTGCACATGAGGCAGATACCGACCAAGCAATATTAATAACTACAGGTGTCATTAGTCGTTATCAAATTAGCCATTCAGATATAGATACTACTTTACAATTCTTAAAAGATTTTGCAGAAGCATTCTATCAAATTCTCAAATAAAGCATTTTAGCGCCGTTTTAATTTCAACCGCACCAGCACAATGTCTAGCTCATCTATCCGCAATAAAACGGCAAAGATAAAATAGGCGATTGCGCCACCACCCGCCCCTATCGCCAACAAGGGGAGCATTGCCATATCCACGAAAATCAGGGTCATGCCCCATACGATAATACTCATGCCGATGGTAGCAATGCCCGCCCGTAGCGCCCCATCCACAATATGACGGGTGGGCATCCCGCCCAAGCGCCGATGCAACAACCACCACAGCACCCCCGCTTCAATGAGCGTGGTCAGGCTATTAGCGAGTGCCAATCCCGCAAATGCACCCCGTTCTAACGAGGTTTTATCCCCAATAAATTCGATAAATATCAAACTGAGGACGATATTCGACACCATCGCCATTAACCCGATTTTGACAGGTGTCCATGTGTCTGCCAGCGCGTAAAATGCCCGTGATAACACCTCTAACAGGCTATGCCCTGCCATACCGAGTGCAAAAAATGCCAATGCCCATGCGGTGGCGCGGGTGCTAGTGGCTGTCCATTCACCCCGTTCAAATAACGATACCAACGGCACACCCATAAGGATGAGTCCTGCGGTGGCGGGCAATGCCAAAAATAAAACACTCCGCATCGCCAACGCCAAGCGTGCCTTATAGGTGGTCATGTCGTTTTCTGCGACTAATGCCGATAATGTGGGAAAAATCACCGTCCCAAGACTTTGGGCGATAATCCCCAGCACAAAAAACAGCAAAAACCACGCCGTACTAAGCGCCGTCTGACTGCCTTCGACCATGCCAGAGGCAAGCGCCACGTTTACCAGAAAATTGAGCTGTACCACCGCCAAACCCAACATGCGGGGCAACATCAGCGCCAAAATTTCGCGCACACCCGTTAAGCGCCATGCCAACAACGGACGTAACCGCGCTTTTACCCGATACAACCCGGGTAACTGTACCGCCAAATGCAAGCACGCACCCAATACCGCCCCAAATGCCAATCCATACACATTGGCATTTCCCGTCTGACCATCATACGGGGCTAAATTCGGCGCGATGAGCAATGCACCAATAATCAGACCGATATTATTCAGGCTCAATGCCAATGACGGATATAAAAATTGTTGATGGGCGTTCAAAATGCCCATGATTAACCCACTGACGGCAAAAATCGCGGTGGTTATCATCATGAGTTGTGTGAGCGAAATCACCAACGCCTGTTGCGATGCCGATGCCGCTGGCACAAGCACAATCGGCACATAAATCGGCGCTAAAATGGCGAGTAACACACCCAATCCGCCTGCGATGATGAATGAGAATGTCATCACGGCGCTGGCGAGTTTCCACGCATGGTCATACGATTCGGGTTTGAGATAGCGCGAAAAAATCGGGATAAATGCAGACCCCAATGCCCCACCCGCCACAAGGGTGAATAACAATTCGGGAATCCGTTGGGCGGCATAGAATGCATCGAGTTCTGCGCTGGTGCCAAATGTGGCAGAAAAAACGGCTGTGCGGACAAATCCCAAAACACCACTGGCTAAAAATCCGAGTAGGACAACCAATGCCGATAGCAAAATTTGTTTGTTAGAGAGTGCGCGTGATGTTGTCATGCGCCATATCATATCAGAAAAAAAAAGAGCGACTAGGGTTTGCCCCATATCGCCCAAAACAGTTAGCCATTGTTACAAAATTTGTCAGGGCGATATGCCCTGCCGATATGTGAATTAATCCATCGCACCCACAAATACGGCTTCTGGGTTCACAGGTTGTTGTGCTTCTACCGCAGAGGCATTAATCTGATGGAGCATGTATAGTGATACCCCAAGCCCTAGCGCACCAATTCCAAAAGCGATGCCATACGCCAAATTGACACTACCCGTCATATTCAGCGCCAAATCGCGCATAATACCGCCACCACTCACCCCAAATCCGCGTGAAAATGTGACCAGAAGCGTCCAAAATCCCAAAAATGTGCCTGCTTTGCCCAATGGACTCATATCCATCATCATGCCCAATGTGCCGACATTCCAAATCCCCAATCCCAAACCCAATGTGATGAGTGCAGGCGTAACAATCCAGCGAATCTGGAACATGGATGACAGCGCAAATAAGGCAAAGGTGATAACCAAAATCCACACACCAATGACATTCATCCGATAATTGGTGAACCATTTATAACGCCGTGCCAAAAAGAGAAAGGCAACTGTCCCCAAAATTGCCATACTGCCCCAATAGGCGGCAAATTTGGTAGTGGTGCGGGCGCTCATATCAAACACATCACCCGCAAACGGCTCTAGGATGAGGTCTTGCGAAAATGCCGCCATCATCGAAAGTCCCAGATAAAATCCGAAGTAGCGCATGGGGCGGCTTTTCCATACCAGACCCAAATCGTGACGCAGACTCGTTTCGGCTTCAGTGGCTTGCGAATTGGTGATGAGTCCAGCCCGTTGGCGTTTTTCTTCACCCAGTAGCGAGAAAAACCACAGTGACCCCATGATGATACCCGCCATCAGGAACAAATTGAGCAAAGAATCGGCACTAAAATCGGGACCCGCATGAAAAAGATTCAATCCGCCCAATGGGGTGAGCAGATAGTCTAGCGATGTCTTGATTTCATCGGGGAGCATCAGCCCAAAGGTGATACCGCCAATAGTGAAGCCCAGCAGGAGAAATGTCCACACAATCCCCACCGAGCGTCCGCGCTGTTTGGGGCTAGAACGGTCATAAATGAGCGCCAAAAAGGTGCTAGAAGATAGCGCACTCCCCAAACTGAATAGGAGCATCGCCAGCGAGATAATTATCCACGCGCCCATATCGGCAGGGCTTCCGTTGATGAATGAGGCGGTCTGATAGCCGAGCATAAAAACACTCATGACCATCATCAAACGTCCTAACCACACCCAAAATAAGCGCCGATACCCAAACACGGCTCTGCGGTCAGACATGCGCCCCGCAAAAATGCCCAATGGTGCAAGAAAATAGCGCAAACTCACCAGCAAACCAATCGGCGTGGCGGCGAATCCCAAATCGCTAATCATAACCCGGTTCCATACGCCAGTGGTCATCACATCTGCCATGCCAGACCCCAAATGAAAAAATCCAATTTTGAGGTTGCGCCCAACAGTCAAATTTTGTTCTTCTATGGGTTGTTCATCCATCAGTATTATCATCCAAATCAAAACAATCGGTTATAGGTCACTCTAGTTTTATATAAAAATCTATAGTGATTAAAATTATCTCATGTAGATTTATATAGATTTATATAGATTTTCTATGGGGAATAATATCATCTATGGGGGATAATTGTCAATAACCGAATGATGAATTGGTTAGGCGTGTCCGTTGGTGTGGATGGCAAGCAAATGTCCAACACCGATATGAAGGGTGACAGAGGAGGATAAAAACACGTTGCTAATCCCGCGTGCGGGTCCAAATAACAGTGTTTCGTTGTTGAGAGGGTATTGTAACCCCTCTGTGCGGATTTTTTCGGCTATCGCACCCAGTGGGATGAGCGATAGCGTATCGCCCACCTGCCCCATGAGGGTATGTGTGCCAGCCGATAAGACGCGCAAAAATTGTTCACCCGCCACCATCGCCACATCACACCCTGCCAAAATAGGCAAGGTGAGCAAATACACATTGGCGAGGGTTTGGTCAAACCGATCACCCAACCCACCAATCACCCGAATCCACGTCATACCCTGCTCTATGGCGTGCATGAAGGCGAGTTCTAGGTCGGTAAAATCTTTTTGTGGGGGGTAGGTGATAAATTTTGCGCCAGTGCGTTTTAGGTGGTCATGGTCATCTGATGATAGCGAATCCATATCACCAATAATGGTGTGGACAGGCATATCAAACAAACGGGCAATCCGCACCCCACCATCGGCGGCAATCACATAGGGGTTATGAGCGTCCGCGAGGGTGCGTTGGACCATCGTGCCATCGGCGGGTTCACCGTTGGCAAAAATCAGGGCATGGCGGGGCATAATGATAACTAGCGAGAACGCCGCCGCCAGCGTTCCTTCAGTTCAATTTTACTAATTTCTGGTGTTTCCAAAAACATCCCCACCAGTCGTTGAAACGTGTCACTTTCCAGCATGGGAAAGTGGCGCACACCGGGCATTGGCACAGGTAAGACTTGTTCTTCTTTTTCGATGGTCAGATAATCCCATACGGCTTCTTTTGGAGAGGTAATGATGGGGTCGTCCTCGCCATGCACCAACACCACCGGCATGGTCAGCAGGCGAATCGTATCGAGCATCATACCCGCATCAAAGCCAATAGTGCTAAATTTGAGGACAGTATTATCCGATTTTGTCACATCTGCCTGTAATTTTTCGTATTCGGTTTCCGATTTTTTGAAGCAACGCCCCAATAAGTCTGCCATATTTTGGTTGAGGGCATCACGTAAAGGATTCACTGCATCATCCTTCGCCTTTGGATTCACTGGGGGTCTTTCGGTCTCCGTGGTAATTTTGGCGGCGACCAACGCCATCTGGCGCAATTTTTCGCGGTCAATCACCAAACTAGGATTCACAATCGTATCGCGGTTGGCGCTGACCACTGTGGCATCCATAGTAGATTTATCAAGCCCTGTCACCAAAATCTCGGTCTCACCATCATCGGCAAGCGGTTTTACGGCGGGCGCGGGCGGGCGGCTCACAATGGTCGAATCCATCAGTGGGCTATTAATTGTCGGGTTTATGCTGGTGGCTTTATTGGTGAGTATCACACGTTGTCCGGGGCGCACACGCGTCGCCAAATCGCCAGAGTCGAAGACAGGGGCGCTAGACAACAACATCCGCGCCACCCTATCGGGGTATTGTTTGGCAAATTCAATCGCCACATGCGCCCCAAGCCCATGCGCCAAAAACGCGGCTTTGGGAATTCCCAGTTGTTTCATAAAATCGTCTATGAGTTCAATTTGTTGATTAATCGTATAGCGTTCTGGATTTTTACTCGAATCGCCAAAGCCAAATAAATCAATGGCATACACCCGATATTTGAGTTGCAATTGACGCATAGTTGGAATCCAATACCGCCAAGACCCCAACCAGCCATGTATCAAAATAACGGGTCGCCCACCACGCCCCAAAACCTCATAATGCACTAAGTCACTGCCAACCGTGATGGCACTCATGTTTTTTGACTACCTTTGTATTCCATACCCGTCAAACACCGATTTTCTTGAGCAGATTGGCAATTTTCTCGGCGAGTTCTGTAGGAGAAAACGGCTTCATAATATACTCTATTGCGCCTGCATCTAACCCATCAGACACTTCATCATCTTGCCCTTTGGCAGATAAAAAGACCACCGGAATATGCTTGATGCTCTCTATCTGCTTAATCGCACGACACGCCTCATACCCCGTCATACGGGGCATCCGCACATCCATCATGATGAGGTCTGGCATTGCTTGTTGTGCGATTTCTACTGCCTCTGCACCATTGTTGGCTTGCACAATTTCATGACCCGCAAAAGTTAGCGTAAAAGTGATGAGTTCTCGGATGTCGCGTTCATCTTCTGCAATCAATATTTTTGCCATATTAGTTAATTCTTTCTGGCAATCGCCGAATTTGCCGTGAGATAATCGGGCTGTTTGATTGGCAACGAGATATAAAAGGTCGTGCCAATACCCTCTTCAGATTCAAACCACACTTTGCCCCCGTGCATTTCAATGAGTTCTTTCACAATGGGCAAACCCAAGCCTGTACCCGCAACTTCCATATTGACGGCGGTTTGTTCGTGACGCTCAAAGCGTCGCCACACCTTATCGCGGAAATCTTCTGGAATACCCACACCCGTATCTTGAACAGTGACAAGCACATGCTCCCCTTCTAAAGTAGGTGCGATGTTGATATTTATCGTACCACCGCGTGGGGTGTAATTAAAGGCATTATCTACTATATTTGACAATGCACGGGTAATTTTATCGGAATCTGCCTGAATCACAGGCAGGGTCACATCTGGCTCAAAGGTGAGGGTGAAATCTTTATTTTGGTGTGATGGACGTGCCAAGAGTTCATCTATAGAGGCACGCATCACGTCATTGAGATTCAAATCTATCAAACCGAGTTGCTCACGTCCTGCGTCAATTTTGGAGATATTCAACACATCTTCCACGAGAAGCGTAAGGCGTACCACATTGTCTTTGATGGTATTGAGCCACATTTTTTGCATATCTGGCACATCACCCGCCGCTCCATAGAGGAGCATATCCAAATATCCCTTGATGGGGGTTAGTGGTGTGCGGAATTCATGCGACACATTCGAGATAAACAAACTTTTACTGCGTTCTGCCTCGACTTCGCGGGTAATATCACGGAATACAGACACCGTGCCTAAGAACTTTTCACCCGTATACACAGGAGACAAATGGACACTAACCGTTCTCTCGCCCAATTCAATCCGTTCATCCAAATATTGCCCAGACCTATCAAAATTGGGGTTTAGCAAACGGCTTTCGATGGCTTCTGCCCATGTCGCCGCAGTTGCCCCATACACGCCTGTGAGTTGTGCCAGAGATTGCCCACGCGCTTCGGAACGTGGGACGCGCAAAATACGTTCTGCCGCGACATTAAATTCGATAATCTTGCCTTCGGTATCTGCCACGACCACACCATCGGCAATACCTTCGAGGATAGCTTTATTTTTATCGGCTTCTTCTTGTTCGGTACGGAGCAATGCGCCAAGTCTTTCGGCTTGCTCACGAATCATCTTATACAATTCCGCGTTATTAATAGACGATGCCACTTGGTTGGCGGCGGCGACCATCAAGCGCACATGCGTTTCGTCAAACGCCTTCACATCACGGCTTAGGAACACCATCACACCGAGTAATTCTTCGTTGGCTTCCAATGCCACTGCAAGGGCGCTACGCCATTCTTCTGCGCCAACGGTCTCTGCATCCCAAAATTCGGTGATATGCAAATCTTCGATAATTTGGACATGCTCATCTTCTTCAATCAGCCAACGCGCCACCCGTTCTGCGGGATGAATGGCATGTCCGCCATCGGGGTTTTCTATCAATGAGTGTGGATTGAGCGCCGCACGGCTATATAGCTGGTCGGTCATCAAGTCCAATTGCATAATCACGCCGTCATGGGCATTAACCGCTTTGGCGACCATCCCCAACGCACGGGGCATGAGGCGTTCCATATCCAACGTCCGCGCCAATTCCGATGTGATTTGATAGAGGGTATCAATGCGGTCACGTTCACTTTCCAGTTCATTGGTACGCTCTGCGACTTGTTTATTCAGGTCATCGGCAAAACCACGTACCCGTTGGAATAACCGCGCATTTTGGATGGCGACACCCAATTGCGCGCCAACCGTCTGCAAAATACGTTGTTCATTGACCGTAAAGGCGCGTGTACGGGCAGAATCGCGCACCGCCAGCACTCCATAGACCTCATCACCCGCCTCAATCGGCACACCTAAGTAACTACGAACATCGCCCTCGCCATTGGTGATGCCCATGCTACGGCGCAATTCGTCTGGCGAATAATAATCTGCACCCAAATTGAGTGGGCGACGATTTTTGATGATGAAAGACACTTCATCGTTGGCATAGGGACGCGATGGGATTTGGTAGGGTTCACCATTACGTACCGCCATCGGAAATTCGACTTCGCCCGTATCGGGGTTTTTGATGGCGATATACAATTCGCCCGCGCCTGCCACATTGGGCAATTGGTCGCGCACAACCGTGAACATATCTTGAACATCCAACGTACTCGAAATGGTACGGCTGAGTTCGTTGATGATGAGCGATTCCTCAAAGTGAGTGCGGGTTTCTTCTGATAGACGGGCATTTTCGATGCCTAGCGCCACCTGAGCGCCCAACGCCCGTGCCAGACGAACTTTTTGCTGTGTTACCATGCGCTCTTCTGTGAATTGCCCCATCTGAATGAGTCCGCGCGATTGTTCACGCACGACCAACGGTACAAGCATCCGCACGGTATCGCCAGAAGATTCCATATCTTCCATTTCGCGGATATAGGGGCTATTGGCATCGTTGCGGGTGATGACGACCACTTCACGGTCACGCAAGGCACGCATTTTGGCGGGATATTGGTCTAATGAGAAGCGTGAACCCCGTTTGCGTGTGCCACTCTCACCATCGCCACGGCGCATTTCAAATTGCACCTCTAGCTGATTATCTACCTCATCCCATGTCATGATGGAGCAATTATCCATCTCCATCTGCGTGAACATCAATTCCACCACCGTGCGGAAAACGGCATCAAGGTCGGTGGTCTGTGATGTCGCTTGGGCGGCTTCGAGCAATGTCCCCAATTCTGCTGTGCGGTCAAATGTTTGCTGAAAGAGTTCCGCATTAGCAAGCGCGATTGCCACTTGGCTGGCAAAAGCAGAGGCGATATTCTGGTCAGATTTGCCTTCATAGGCATCTTTAAGCCGACTCGCCAGCATCAACACGCCCACCACATGCCCCTGATTCACCAATGGCACGCCCATCCAGCTTTGTGGCGGATATTCAAAAATATCATCTGGCAAAGTGGGCATTTCGCTGACCACAACCCGTTGTGTCTCCACAAGGGTTCGGATAATTTCGTAGTCGCCAAACAAAAAGCGCATATTGAGTTTGCGAAGATCGTCAATGTGCGCGTCTGTCGCACCTTCTAGCACCAAATATGAGCCGTTGCGTCGCCAGAGGCTCATCACGTCGTATGGAATAAGCCATGCCATCTCTTCTAAGGCGAGTTGCACGACTTCATCACGCTCCAAAGAGGAGGTAATGCGAGACGACACTTCGGTGAGGGCGCTTAATTGGTTGGCGCGAGATTCCATCGCTTGTTCCAATTTTGCCTGTTCGGTCACATCTTCTACCAGCAATACCGCCCCGCGCACCGTAAAACCAAAGCGCAGAGGATAAATATAGAAGTTGGTGACCAGCAGTGTGCCATCATCCCGATTAGAAATCTGATTTTTCTTGACCTGTGGAATACCCTCACTCAATACCACACCAATTTCTTGATGCAATTCTTGGGCGGTTTGGGCGCGATAGGCAAAGAAATCTTGTCCTTTGGCTTCTGAACCCCATCCATAACGGTCTATCATGAAGCCGTTGATGGTGATAATGCGTGTGTTGTTGTCTAATACCACGATACCCTGTTGGATAGATTCGACCACAGACTCGTTTAACACTTGCAAATTCACCGCTTGGTCAAACAAACGGGCATTTTGGATGGTACTAGCGACCAATTGCCCCATACGCTTGAGCAAACCGCGATATTCAACCAATTGATGCGGATTGCGGTCATCGCTACCAATATGGATGACACCAAGCGCCTCGCCACCTGTTAGCAGAGGCAAAACCAATGCCGAATGTTCGCCATAGTCTTTCCATTCACGCAAATCATCATAGACCAACCATTCGGGGTCTTCACTGGTCAAATAGAGATAATCTGCCCGTTCACGGTAGCTACGGCTCAAGACCGTATTTCCCAATGATGTGCGCGATTCACGTACAATGGTGAACGATTTATCGGCATTGGCGGTGACATTTAGCACCTCAAAGCCAGTATCATCCACATTAAGCAATGCCACATTCATACGGTTAAACGGCACAAGACGCGATGCCCCTGTCGCCACTGAGCGCACAATGTCTTCAATATCCAACGATTTGGATACCGCCTCCATCATTTCATTCAGACGAGCTTCTTGCTCTGCACTCTGCACACTCGACAAATAAAGTCGTGTATTTTCGATGGTAGATGCGGCTTGATTGGCAAAAATTTCTAATACCTCAACCGTGCCTCTGTCTGGTCTGCGGTTATCGTATGGGCGGTCGAGGCTCATCACACCGATAATATTGCCAGAAGGTCCAAGCATGGTGACAATAAACACATCACCATCACGCCAAGAGCGTCCGCCACTCAATTCTAGGGTGCGGTTGCCATCAAATTTGGTGGAAAAAATTTGCATATCAGAGCTATACCACTGTTCGACCTCTTCTAATGGGAAGAAATACGACTCGCTGATGCGATATTGTGGTTTGAGGATTTGATTCAATGTGGCGGTGGTAATCTTAAAGCGTTGACTATTTTCAAATACATCCACAGGGATACCTGCTTGTGCCACGCGCAGGAGGATGTTGGTATTGGGGTCAATCATGGTCATCATGACCACATCATAGCCCACACTTTGTTGCACGCTATAAGCAATCGCTTCTAAAATGCTGGCGGGGTCTGTATTCGACTGGAAAAAGTGACCCAGTTCAAAGATACGATTGAGCTGGTCAACGCGCCGACGCAAACGGTCACTGCGCTCTAATTGCTCGATATAACGCTCAGAGTTGCCATACCCCAGAGCGGCTTTAACCGCCATCGCGCTTAAAAAGCCCGCGGCTTTGTCATCAAATCGATTGGCTTCGTGATGAAACACATGAATTGCACCCACCACTTGGTCAAGATACAAAATCGGTGTGGCAAGCCCAGAACGGGCATCATCAGGGAGCGCCTGCATGGTGGTAAATTCATAATCAGTGATGAGGACATGCGATGTCGGGTTGAGAATCACCTCCGATTCGATTGGCGCAATATAAAGCATCTCGTCTTCCATACCAATACGCCGTAGCGGTTGTGGTTTATCTGGCGATTGCCATTCGGAACGCGGCTTGAGGAGCAAAATGGTGCAATTATCAGCTTTGGTGGCTTTAATCACTTCTTCCCGAATCGTCATCAAAATTTGACCAATATCCAATGTGGTGGTCAATTCGTTGCTGACATGCGAAATCGCATCGAGTTCTTCCAAACGGCGGGTAAGATTTTGCCCTGTTTGCTCATAGAGGAGCAAACGGTCTAGGGCGGCGGCGACTTGCGCGGCAATCACACGCACATTTTCATAATCTTCATCGTCATATTCACCCTGAATACGATTGGCTATGCCCAATTCGCCCAATACACGGTCTGCAAACATCAACGGCACAAGAATTGCGCGTTGAATATCAAGTTTGACCGCCACTTGGCGATAGCTGGGCAACACCCGCTTATCGTTGGGGACATCGTTATTGATATAGGGGCGTAATGAATTGACCACGCTATATTCAAATCCGGGGCTATAAATATTTTGGAAAATCGGCTCTGCCAATTCGCGCCCATAGACCCAACGCGGATACGTGATGAGGCTCTCTTTTTGGGTGTCTAGCACATTCACAAACACCATTCCAGACCCTGTAACGCGGGCAATTTCTGCCAATACAGGGGTAAAATTTTCTTGGGATGTGAGGACGTTCCCCGCCAATTCTGCAATGCTACGCAACCCTTGTGCTTGTTCTGCACTCCGTTGTGCTTGCAAAAATAGGCGCGAATTTTCGATAATGGCGGCGGCTTGTGTGGCAAATACCATCAACAAACGGGCATCGGCATCGTTAAAATCTGTTCCATCCAGTTTATTGGAAATTTGAATGACCCCAATACGCTGACCGCTGGTTTGTAGGGCGGCAAAAAGGGTCTTTTTGATGTGTAATTGCTCGGCAAGCGTATCTAATCCCGCCACAAACACCAATGAATCGGTCGGCACGCGGTTGGTATACCAGAAGGGTTCTTCTGTCCACAGGTCTTTGATAACCCCTTCTTCGGGGATATAAATGGCATAATCGCTGACATAATCGCCAGCCACACCATAAAATGGCAATTTGCTCAAGAGGCGCGATTTTTCTTTGTCATACAACAAAATACCGCACATCTCTATGCCCATCAATTTGGCGATACGCTCGGTGATTTCACCATAAAACTCGCTCTCATGGCTCAATGCGCCAATGGCGTTGGTGATTTCTTGCAACCCGACCAATTCGGTATCCATACGGCGTTCACGTTGATACAACCGCACACTCTCGACCACGATGGACGATTGCGCCGCCAAAATAGTCAGGTTTTGGATGTCTTGAATATTAAAGCCACCACCACTACGCTTGTTGCTCACCATAAGCATACCAATGCGTTGTTGTGACAATTGCAATGGAAACCATGTCATATTATAAATGCCAGCCAAACGTACCGTTGCATCGAGTCCGAGATGTTGAAGCAATGGCTCATCGGCGGCATCATTCGATAGCCAATGCGACTGATAAAAGAAAATATCGGCTTGGGGGCTATTTTCTGGTAGGGGGATAAATACGTTACGAATAAGGGCTTCTGGAATCCCATAAGCGGGTAGTTGCGTCACCAGTCCTTTGCGGTCTGGGTCATATAACATGATGACACATATATCGGCAGGCACAAGTTTTGCCACACGCTCGGTGAGCGTGGCATACACATTGCTGGTCTGCTCAATCGCAGTCGCTCCACCGACACTTTGTTGCAATGTGGCGATACTTTCAATACGGCGCGACTGGTCAGAATAAATTTCGGCGTTATTAATGCTGGTGGCGACTGTTTTTGAAATCGCTTGCAACAAGGCTTGGTCGCTGGGGTTAAACGCATTGTCTTTGAGCGACATCACCTCAAATGTGCCAAAAAAGCGGTCTCCCAAATTGATGGGGACAGCCAAAATTGCCTTAAACGGCAAATTGGCGAGTTTCGGTTGTAACCCGTGTGAACGCTCGGCAGAATTGATGAGAACCGGTTGGCGATATTGTGCCACCCAGCCACTAATCCCTTCTCCATAGGCATATTTGCCACCCGTTTCTTGCAACAAGAGCAAATAGCGCGAGTCGCCTACCCATCCACGTTGATTAAGGACTTTTTCTGTTTCATCCCACAAGCAAATTTCGGCGGCTTCATAATCCACCGCGCCACGCACCAACGTGAGGATGGTCTGCACAGCATTATCTACGCCCATGCTGGCTGTCACTGTCTCGTTGATGTCGTTGATGAGCGACATGGCATTGCTCACGTTTAGCACATCGGGTGCATTGACATTGGAAGATAATTCGCGCATGGTCACGACAAAACAATCTTGACCCTCAAAGACCAAATCATACGATGTGGCTTCAACCCACCGATTTTTGATTTGAAACGACGATTGTCCCCCACCCGAAAATAACCGAAGCAAATTTTCTGATGGCTCGGCAATCCGCGCCACCTGCTCCAGTGAAATTTTTCCGCCCATAAGGTTGAGCCACTGCACCGCGAGGTTATTGGCATGAAGCAAACGCCCCCGTTTGGTGGCGACCAAAACCGCATCATGAATATTTTGCGTCATGGCGTTGGTAGGTTCTAAAAATTCTTGTGCAAGTTGATTTGCGCGTTGGCGAGAATACAAATAAATCCACGCCACTACCACAATTCCCCCAAGCAGTAACAAAATCGGTAGGTTCATAAAAAACCCTCAAACGCACTCTCTGATGCGGACTGGATGAATGACTATCGGCTTACCATGATGTTAATAACGGCGCAGAATTATCCGGTTCCAAGCCACTCTTGGCGCGGCGGCGGTCTTCTGCGGCGAGTTCGGTAATTTCGCGTATATCGGAAAATTGATGGGTCTTGGTAGAGACAGACCCCATAGACAGCGACATCAATTCGACTTGCTTCTCGCCACCTTTGTCGTCTGGCACAAGGATATAGCCGCGCTCACGGTCAATGAACGAATAATGTTGTTTTACACGGTCATCAAATTTTTCTTTGAGCGATTGCACCATCTTTTTGGCATCGATGATATGGGTGATGATGATAAAATTATCACCCCCCGGATGCCCAATAAAGTCATCGGATGTGCCGATTTCGTCTACGATTTCGCCCAACAGTGGTGCAACAAAGCGAATCACTTCATCGCCCGCCACAAACCCATACATATCGCGGAATGGGTCAAAATTATTGATTTTAATATCAATATAAGTCCATGGTTGCGATGAACGCATGAGGGAACGCAGATGGTCTTCGATGAGCGCCCCTGTGGGCAATCCCGATTTCGCATCTTTGCTGGCAATCAATTTGGCGGTGTTAATGGTGTTTTGCACACGCAATTTGAGTTCTTCAATATCAAACGGTTTGGTGACATAATCATCTGCGCCCATCTCTAAGCCGATGATTTTATCACTTCGCTCATCCTTTTGGGTGAGAAAAATAATGGGGACATGGCGGGTGCGGGCGGTGGTGCGAAGTTCCTTACATACATCATACCCGTTCATATCGGGCAACATAATATCGAGCATAATCAATTCGGGCAATTGCTTGCGTGTCATAGCGAGTGCATCACTACCACGCGGGGCAACCTGCACCTCATAACCCTGCCCTGTGAAATAAATTCTCAACATATTGGAGATGTCAAAATCATCTTCAACGACTAAAATACGACCTTTACTCATAATTTTTTGCCCTTCAGACTCTGGGACTTTCGCCAGTACCTAACAATCAAATGATACACCAAAAGGTGCAAATCTGCACCTATTGAAATAGACATAATATGAATTTTTTCATATAAAGGCATGTTGAGGGGTCAATATGCCCTTATATTTATCTTAACGCGAAGATGTGTGTAGAGCAAATATGTAATGCCCATACGACGCATACGAACTACTCGCCATAAAAAAAGCTAATGGGAGTGTCTGCGACTTATCTAAAGTGGTAAATGTTGACCATGGAACACTCAACATCGCATCGAGTGTATCGGCATTGAGGCGGGTATTGTTGGAACGGGTGACATAACTCCCCACCAAGCTCTCTGATGACGGACAATTCGCCAAGAAACCCGCATCATCACAAATAAAAATGGGGTTATTGCCCTCTGCGATAAAAAATAGGGGGTCTAGCACGTTTACAATGCCTATCATATACACCGACATCGGCACATCAGAGTTCATCATGCGGGGTGTGAGGCTAATGATGATGGGGTCGCCAATGCCATCAAACTCGGTGAACGCCATGCCTTCTAAAATCAACACAAATTCGCCAAAGGTGACATTTTGTCCACCAACGACCAAGCGCATATCTGCGAGTCCCTGCCCGGTGTTTTGCGAGAAGCTATATTGCACACTATTGGTCATAGCGGTCACTTGCCCTGTGCTGGGCAGGCTAAACGAGAAGGTGCTAGGTGCGGTGGGTGAAGTCACACACGTAGTCGCCCCAAATTCAGAGATAACCGCCAAAATCGGCGCAAATCCATTGAGAGCGACCACTGTCACCGTATAGGTATAACCAGAACGCATTTGCACGATATTGGTCTCGATGCCGTCTTCAATGGTGATGCCACCGCCACAATCTACATCTACCCCACCTGTGGCATTGGCATTGTTGTTGGCGGAATTTCTGACCACCTCTGTGGTGTCGTTTTCGAGTAATTGCACCACCAATGTTATGGGAATCAGCCCGCCCAAGCGCCCACCTGTCCGATTTTCTGAGGCGACATAAAAGGGAATCCCAATCAATTCTCCGTCATTATTGACCGCCGCCCCGCCACTATTGCCAGGGGAAATTTCGGCATTGGTCTGATACACCACAGGCATCGAAACACCATCCACCCGCCCATTTTGAATGGTGGTGATAGAGCCGCTGGTCACGACCAAGTAGCCATCACCAATACCGGGATACCCAAAGGCAGTGACAATATCACCGCGCACCACATCCCCATCGGCAAGCGGAATAAACGGCAAATTGAGCGTAGCGGGGTCTAATGTGCGTCCGCGAATATTACGGTCAATTTGCAACACTGCAAAATCAATATCGGCAAACGATTGCTCCAAAGTGGCATAATAGCGCGGGACAGGCAATTCATTAATGTCATCCAGCAGGGCAATTTCATAATCATCTGCCCCCTCAATCACATGCCAATTGGTAAAAATTTTGCCCGTAGATGAAACCACTGTCCCAGACCCAGCCGATATAGCCCTATCACCAGAATATGCCGTAATTTGTACAACTGCTAAACCTAATTGGTTAATATCAGCTTGGCTCATGACAGGTGCAGGGGCAATCGCCCCAAAACCCACGAATAACCCCACAATCACCAGCAAAATACGTAATTTCATTAAGATGACCTCTTATTTAACAAATTTAACCATCTATTTTGGCGGGCGACCATGTTTTACGTGCCATATAAGCGCGTTCTAATAGCGATGCAATATGCTCATCGGTGACAGGTTTTTCAAAACTACGGAATCCCGATAGCCGAAAGCCATGCCGAGAAGCAATTTCGCCAATTTCCAACGCCTGCTCAACACTAATATCTTTGCCGATGGTGTAATCTTCATAGCGACCCTCAAGTGCGAGCGCCATTGTTTCTGCCATACACGCATAGGCTTTACCTTCTGGAAAGCCAAAATCAAAGTGAAAATCCACGTTGCCAGGGACTTCGACCATGCCCCCCTCAATGACCAAGACATCATCACGTTGGTCTGCGACCAATCGTGATACATCACGCGGACGTGCCACATCGCACACCACCGCGCCCGGTTTTAGGTGACGCGGTTCAATCACCGCATGAACGGCAGATGTCACCGCCAGCACCAAATCGGCATCATAAATATGCTCAACCCGTGTGCTAATGCTCACTTCTGCCCCAAATCCCTCGCATTTTTCGCGCAGGGCTTCTAGCGCATCCATCCGCCGACCAATCAGTTTAAGATGAGCGCAACGGCGTGCTAATAATTCGGCACACGTTTTGCCAATTGCCCCCGTTGCACCGACCACCGCCACCACCGCATCTTGCATGACCAACCCCATTTGTTGGGCGGCGGCTTCAAGTGCCTCTACTGCGATGACAATAGTATAACTATCGCCATTGGTCACAGGAATATCCAGCCGTTGGGCAATGGTGATGCCACCATCCCCCACCACCGATGTAAATGCGCCCAATCCGAGCATTTTTGCGCCGAGTTTTTCGGCTTTTTTGCCCACAGCCACAATCTTTTTATACACCATCTCCACAGGCAACGATAGCATGGTTGGCGGGGTATAGGGACATGCCAACAACCACCCGTTTAATTCGTTGCCCGTGTCATCGGAGCGCACGCCATTGACCTCTGAGATGTATATCGGCGGAAAATAGCGCGAGAGATAATTAATTTGCCCCTCTGTGAGCATTTTGCCCAATAGCGGAAATTTTCGTGCCACATCCCGTTTGATTTGGATGGGGTGGATGATAAATGCAAAGGTATCGTTCATCAGGTTTACCAGCTATCCCATGTGGTTTCGTTTTCGGTGAGTTCATCTTTGCGCGGATAAAACCGTTTATGCACCTCGCCATGTTGAATAAAGTGATGGTCACTCTCTTCATAGGTAATATTTCGGCTAATCACACGGCGGTGTGGCGATGCGACCAGCACCACATCCGATTCAATCGTCCGCCCGGGAAAGACAATCATGCCAGACCCAATACGGCAGTTATGCCCCACCGCACTCCCCAACACAATTTGACCAACACTGGCAAGATCGCCATCAATATTGGCAGTACGAATCGGTTTTTGGGCGATGAGGTTAAAATCGGTGAAGGTGCTACCCGCACCAACAAAGCTATTGCGCCCCACCACACACATTTGCAAACACGTATTTTGGGCGATAATCGTGTTTTCCATGACAGCCGTCAGATAGAGCGCACACCGAAACGGCAAAAAGCAATTATCTGCCACGGTACTCATCATCAACACACAGCCCGCGTCTATGGTGACATTGTTGCCGATGGTGCAATTATCCAAAATCACCCCTGCCCCAATCGAACAGTTATCGCCAATTTCGGCGGGTCCCGTGATAATCGCAGACGGGTCTATGGCACAATTTTTGCCAATTTTTACCGAACCTGATGACTGCAAAATTTGTTTTTGCTCCAAGACGGCTGTCCACAATAATTTTATCTGGGCAAAAAAACTCTTTTCCATCAGGGTATCCAACCGCCCTGCCCGCCCAAAATTGCCACAGATGATGGTGGCAAAATAGATATGCACCCAACTTTCGATGGATATAATCGCCCGTGCGGGGGAATAATGGGTCAAATCGCCCTGCTCCATCGTCATAAAATCGGGGACGCTATAAAACCCAATTTCCCGCGCATCACTGGGGACGACTACGGGCAAAACATCGGGTGTATAACCATCTGGAAAAAACCACAAATCGCATAAAAACCATACTTTATTATCACTGCCCATGGTGGGAATAAAATTTTTGGTCAGGGGCAATGTATAAGAGTGAAAGGCTTTATCACTCGCGGGGAAGGCGGCACGACAGGCTTTACCCGTTTTACGCGCCTCTTTGACAAAATACTCTAAAAACTCTTTATCAAACCATAGGCTATCCCGATAAACAATCGCCTCACCCTGCACCGATGATAAATCGTCACGGCTATCTAAAATGCCCCCCAGTTCAATCTGATGCCCAAAAACACGGGCAATCAGTTGCTCTAAGTGCAATTTTAGCGGTTCTAAGCCAATGGTGAGTGAGCCTGCGGGTTCATTAAATGGTGGGACATGGCGTGTATCTTCAATAATATAACGGTACATGCACAACAATCTCCATGTAACTGCACAATTTTGGGATATGCAAAATTATACCCCTAAACGGGGTATTTGTGCGAATATTTGTTATTGGGATGCGCGTCTATCACTTGCCATCGGGCGATGGACGGTGATTATCGAGCAATGAGAAGGTATGCCCAAAGATTAAATGACGCACATAATCTGCTGTGAGAAAACTGAGGGGAAAATCTACCTTAAAATCGGTGGCATCGCGCAATTTTTGGAGTTGGTCATCGGTGAGCGCAAAATCGAGTACCCCCAGATTATCTACGATTTGGGCATGAGTCCGTGCGCCCAAAATGGGGATGATTTGCCCCACTTGTTGGCGCACCCAATTAATGGCTATTTGCGATGGTGAGCGATTTATCTCGCTGGCAAGTGCCAAAATCGTCTCTGCCATCTTCTTTTCGCTATCAGACGCATCGGCATTACGTTTTTGGTCGGTGTTATCTGTATTATATTTGCCTGTCAATGCCCCACCACTCAACACGCCCCATGTGAGCATCGTCAAATCCATCGTGCGCGACATCGGCATGACATCACGCTCTGCGGCGCGACTAAGGGCGCTATAGGGAAATTGAAAGGCAACAGGGCGTGTCCAGCCTCGTATTTCGGCAATGGCTACCGCCTGCGAGACAATCCAAGCAGGGGTATCTGAAAAAGCGAAATAGAGAACTTTGCCCGCCGTGACCAAATCGTCCACCGCCCGCAAAACTTCTTCTATGGGGGTGGTAAAATCCCATGCGTGCAAATAGAGAATGTCTATATAATCGGTATTGAGGCGTTTGAGGCTCGATTCGACTGTATGGCGCATGGTCTTGCGCGAATTGCCACCTAAATTGGGGTTACTGCGGTTTTCTGTCGCCATTTGCAGGGTATATTTGGTGGCAACGACAAATTCATCGCGCTTGGGGTGGATAAATTCACCGACAAAACGCTCGCTTGTGCCATTGGTATAATTATGCGAGGTATCTATAAAATTGCCACCCGCCGCCATAAACGCATCAAAGATTTTTTGCGCCTCTGGTTTGTCTGCGCCCCATCCCCAATCTGCACCAAAGGTCATCGTTCCCAAACAAAGTTCAGAGACCCGCAACCCACTTTTGCCGAGCAATTTATAGCGCATCATATTTTTATTCCTTTGCTATTCATCAACCATTGTGGAGAAAATCGCGGATGGTCTCATGAAAGCGGTCTGGCTCGTCCATCATAGGAAAATGCCCCGATTTTTCAAACCATGCGATTTTACTGGTGGGTGCATGTTGTTGCAACACCTTAAATTGGCTTGGGCGCACAATTTGGTCTGTTCTGCCATAAATACCTAAAACGGGCTTGGTAATTTGCCCCAATTGGTCGGTGAGGTCGGTTTGGCGCAATGTGCCGATGCTCTTAAAATAAGAATCTGGCGAAATTTTAGACATATCTTCCATCAGCATTTTGCCCATTTTGCGCCCATCTTTGGCGATAAAATAGGCATATCCGCGCATAAATAAGCGGAGCAGTGCGGGGGTTGTCCAGATAATACTCGCCAAACCACGATAGCCCGATAATTTGAGCAACAAATTGAGTGATTTACCCTGTATGGGAGACCCAATGACCACCGTCTTGACCACTTTATCGGGGTAGCGAATGGTCGCCGCCAACGAAACTGTGCCACCCATAGAATGACCAATGAGTGGGGCTTTGACGATGCCCAATTTATCCATAAATTGATTCACAGAATTGACGTAATTATCCACTGTAAAATTAGCTTCGCGGTCTACAGATTCGCCAAAGCCAAAAAAGTCAAGGGCATAGGTCTTAAATTCTTTGCCCAAAATTTCAATTGTATCACGCCACAACTCCCAAGAGCCGAGCCACCCGTGCATGAGAATAACGGGTCGTCCGCGTCCATAGGATTCATAATGAACGGTACCTTGCTCGGTCACAATAGTAGGCAAATGAAAACCGCCTTAATATCAGTCATAAGGATAATTGAATGAAATAGCCTGTGCCACTCACAAGGGGAACACCTCCCCCTGTGGTGAATTATTCCATCTCTTCTAAGATGGTGTAAAGCAGTTCCAGTAGCACATCGCGCACACTTTCGCGGTCACGCGCCACGCATGGGAGCAATTTGACACTTGGCTCAATGCGAAGCGCGAGGCGCAAATCTTCTGGAGCCCAAGCATCTTCACGGTCTTGCTTGTTTGCCGCTACCACATAAGGGGTTGGGGCATACGCACGGAACGTCTCTAAGATGCTCTTTGCCTCGCGGAAGGTCTCTGGCTTGGTGCTATCTACCATGACGATAAAGCCAAGCATCCCTTCTGCCAAGATTTCCCACATAAAATCGAAACGACGTTGACCGGGTGTCCCAAACAGGTATAACACCAAATCATCGTCAACGGTGATACGACCAAAGTCCATAGCGACTGTGGTTTGGTCTTTTTCTGTCCGTTCTGCGGTATCTTCTTTGATTTCGCGCTCGGTAGAAACGACCTCAATTTCTGAGATAGAACGAATGAACTCGGTTTTGCCAGAACTGAATGGTCCCGTAATGACCATTTTAACAGTTTGCATAATTTACCCGCTTTCCGTAAATAATGCCGAATAAAAAATAAACACTTTGCATCATGATAACCGCCTAAATAGACTTAATCTTATCAATCAATTTAGACACGACATCTTTCTTAATAGGTTGCTGGGCGGCGGCGCGTCGTTTTTGAGAGGGAGTCCCAGCCCGACTTGCGCTTCCGGGCGCAGGCGCGATAATCTCGACTAATCCCGCTTGCTCTAGCATATAGACAATACGCCGAATTTCCATATCGGACATATTGTTGGCTTTGCCAATGGCGCGAATGGTATTTTTGGGGTTTACAAAAGAGACCACCCGCCATTCTTCCACACTCAGATGAATCCCCTTAAATTTCTCTTTGGGATTTTCTGGGAATTTGAGCGCCACATCGAGGTTGGGAATGGCACTCACCAGTTCCTCGTCCTTTTTCATGCGCCGTGCGCCCTCTATAATAACATTTTCGAGGTCAATCGGCACATAGATGCGGTCTTCATTTGGCAAGGAATTATCATCAAAACGGAAGGGTCCACTGTGCCAAGACATCAGATTATACACCACATCCAACACAAATTGTTGAATACTGTTGATAATATCGCCCTGGCTCACATAATTTGCCCCAATAAGGCGCATGGCGAGGGCTTTATCCCCTGTGCCTTTGGCGCGGTCGCGGATGATAGTCGCTTGTTGGTCAGTTAATTTTCCCGACTTGTTCAATACTGCGATTAAATCATTCGCCTGACCACTCAGCAACGCATGGACGAGTTTCCCTGTCTTAAAGACGATTTTCGCCTTCTCTACGCCAGGGGCTTCTTTCTCTTTTCCCATGCCATCCTCTTCACCCGTTGGCACACCATCAAAAATGATAAGCGTCCCCGTCCTACCCGATAAATTTATCAGGTTAAATACTTGTGTAGCACTAAAATCTCTTAAATTTCCATGAAGTGGCATAAAAGCCCCCTACCTAACACGCTCCAAGACTCTGATAAATTCCATAACTCATTTGTTAATCACAGTCATTTTAACACAGATTGTTGTATTTTGTATCACTTGCAATTTGATAATTCAGATTATAGCGATGCGAGGGAATTGAGTCAACTAAAGGGGCGAATTTGGGGTGATTTTGGGGGCGCTGTGGCAATATTTGGCTAATCATGATAAAACAGGGACATATCATCATGGTTATGCCATATCATATATCCACAATAGGATGACAAAAATGGGTTTGCAAAATATTCTTTCGGGCATTAAAGCGATTCAAATGAGGCAATTCGATGAGGGGGCGCGATTTTTACGAATTGCCCTCAGAGATGAGACCGTCACAGGCAATTTACGCGCCACCGCCTTGCTATGGTTGGCAGAAACCACCGATAACAACCAATCTAAACTCAATTATTATCAGGATGCCCTAAAATCTGACCCTAATAATGCCGATGTCCAAGCCCGCATTGATGGATTAATGGCGGTAGGGTTGCCCCCCAGCCCACCACCACCAATAACATCATACGCGCCTATCGAAATTATTCCGCCACCAACCAGCATGTCATATACACCACAGCCTGTTTCGATGTCCATTGAGCCAGACCAACCTTTTATGCCCACTACCCCACCACCCACTACCACCTCCAAGCCGACGGTGAGCGCCAACGCCCTGTATCGCACGGTAGGAATTCGGGATGTACGAAATGGTCGTGGCACAGGCTTTTTTATCAACAAAGAGGGTGTGGTCGTCACCACGCGCTATGTGGTGGGTGGCGAAAGAACGGTGCGTGTTCAGTTGGATGAGCGTCAAGAAGTAGAAGCACAAGTCATTCGTGCCTATTCCGATATTGACGTGGTATTTTTGGATACAGGTCTCACGATTCAACACCTATTGCCCACCGTCAACAATACCCACCTACCAGAAAATGGTGCGTTGGTGGCACATTCTCATTATGGCAAATCGGTGACGGGCAAGCGCCGTGCTACCAAAAATGAACTCAAGCATTATTGGATTCCTACCACCATCGAAACAATCCCCGATGCAGGCGGGTTGCCCCTATTTAACGATGCCAATTTAGTGGTGGGCATGTTGACCAAAAACACCAGCAAAACGACTGCCTATTGCTTTGGGGTGCATATTCATCATATTCATCTGATGTGGGAGCGCACCCAACAAGATTTTGCCGAGCCAAATACCATCTATTGTGGCAAATGTGGCAATCGGAGCAAGGTATTAACGACCAAAGGCGGATTTTATTGCGAGTCTTGCGGGGCAATTTTGCCACAAGGCGAGGATGTTCGGCGCTTCCCAACACCCGATATGGCATGGCGCTATGGCGAAAATATTGCCGCCCCATGCGAAAATTGCCAGTCGCGGGTGGGGTTTTATGATGAAAAATGTTTACGGTGTGGAGCTATACGCAAAAAAGGGAAAAAATAACCATGTTTGGACGCAATCGCAGTAAAAATGAGACCAAACCCCTAGAACGATATGTACGCGATGTTGAGGGCATTTTGCAAAAAGTGGGGGTCAACTTGGATGAAGCAAAGATGGCGCTAGAAGAGGGTTATGGCTGGGAATTTCGGCGCGGGTCTGCCAGCATTGAGGTTTATATTGTCCAACGGGACGAGAAAACCTATTTGCAGGTGCTATCACCATTGATGTATTTGCCCCAAAGCAATTTATTACCCCTCTATCGGCGCATGTTGGAATATAATCTGCAAATGACCAGCGCCTCATTAGGGATTTTTAATGATATTGTCTATGTATTTAGTGAGCGCCCTGTCATTGGGTTAGATGCCGATGAAACCGATGATATTATAGATTTTGTATCGGCATACGCCGATGACCTCGATAATACCTTCGTCAACGAATTTGGCGGGCGGTTATATTTACAGGTATAACCAGCCTATGGTGGCGGACTGTACCCCTCTGGGGGTTGTGTGTCCGCCACCGATTAGCCCCTAACTAATCTTCGTCATCCTCAAATTCATCGTCATCATCGAAATTGTCATCCTCATCGAAATCGTTGTCATCCTCATAATCATCGTCTTCCTCTTCTTCAAATTCATCGTCTTCAAATTCGTCCTCTTCTTCGTCATATTCATCAAAAGGACCAGATTCATAAACGAGCCAGAGTTTTTCTTCTTGTTTCATAGATGCATCTCCTATGTTTTTATTGTGCTTCTGCACATAACCTTAGCCATTATAGGAATTTAGTCTGAACTATCATCCCCAAATAGTAGGGGGTTTGTTCATACCAAATGATATTGGGCATTATAACACTGTCTTATAAAAATTGAGTTAATCCTCGTCCTTTTTCCCCTGATTCGTATCCAATTCGGTGTTCATATTGGTGGGTGATATGGGCGAATTGTCTATTTTGATACCAGATTTGATATTCACCCGCTTGCCCACACTCGGCGCTGGCTTGGTGGGCAGGTCATCTACCGATGACTGCAACCCTAAGTTTATATCCATCTCGGTAGACTTTGGTATATCCACCGAATCGGTAAGTGGCAGGGTATCGCCCGCTTCTGAATACCCCACTGGACGTGGTTTCTGGACATCTATCTCGGTTTCTAATGGGTCATCGTCATCCGCGCCTTTGCCCAAATTCACATCCATCTCGGTTCTAAGGTTGCCCACTGGTGCGGGTGTGGGCTTATCTGCCACTACGGGGGCAGGTTGGGGTGTGCTAATAGTGGGTGCGGGTGAATGGTATTCGACAGGGCGTTTACTAAAGTTGCTAATGATTCGCACACCTGCCCGCAAATCGCGCACCAGCGCGGGGAAATGTGTCCCAATCGCCAAAACAATGGCAAACATCAACCCCACACTAAACAGTTGGTCTGGCATATCATAAAAGATGAGCGCCCAATCTATTTTGAAAGGCAAAACAATCTCGGTGGTAAACCAGTTCACATCTCCCAATGCCGATAAATTGACAATGGGGTTACTGGCATACACGGGATATGACCACCCGCTTAATGCGCTAAAAAATGGCACTTCTTCAAACAGATAATAGCTGGTGTAGGTGACATAAATGGGGATATATGTAAACAATGCCGTGAGCGGAATCGCCAAAAAGCTCCGCAATTTGAGCATGGTCGTGAGGAAAAAGCCAAACATCAAGCCAAATCCGCCAAAACGCATCACTGTGGCGCTAATTTCTGGTTGTTGCAAAAATAGCCATGTGTATTGTGTCCAGACCAGTGTGCCGATAAACCACCCTAGCCCAAAACTGACAATCAACCTCACCCACCAGCGCCAAAATCCGCGCAATCGGCTGATAAATTCATCGGTGAATAACACCAAAAAGCCGATGAATAAGCCAAAAATGAGTCCGACTGCCAATGAATTTGACCAGCGTTGTGGGGTAAAAATCAGTTCACTGCGATAGGTAATCCATATCGTGAGACCCATCGCCAACCAGCCACCGATTGCCGCCATAAAATATCGGAAAATGAGCGAGAGGGGCTTGTCTATCATGCGCCGTAAGGTATTGGTCGTCCACGCATAACCCCGTCCCGCAAGGCTCACGCCATAGGGCAAGGAAGGTGCTTCATCACGTACCAACGCCAACGCCCGCAATGCGCCACGCCGACCATCGCGCTGTGCCTGTGCGATATGCCCCACAGCCGTGATAGACCGAATTTGCCCCACCACCCGCGCCGCGAATTCCGCGACTTTGGGCATCCCATAATCCACCGCAATTTCGGCAATGAGGGTGTCTATATCCTCAGAAAATACGGTCTCTTGCCAATCTGCCATATTGATTTCTTGGATTCCCTCACGGGTATTGGTGGTGAGCATCCGACCACGATACTCGGTTTTGACATCAAACTTTTTCTGCTGGGTCATCACTTTGGCGCGGGTGGCGAGGACGTGCAATGCCGCCAAACGTGCCGACTCATTCGTCTCTACTTGCAATGCTTGTGCGACCAATTTGGGAATTTGTGGGCGGTCAGAGTCGGAAAGTGTCTCTAGCCGATACAATGCCCGTACCCGTGCGGGTGGGTTGCCACTGCGGAGCGCATGAAGGCATACCCAACGCCGATTTTCGTCATCCAGCTTATTCCACCAAAAATCCACCTCTTGGTCATATTCCAGCGCCCCGCGTAGGAGCATTTGCGTGCCAGCCTCATCCAAATCCAGACGATAGGCATCGGCATTCATATAGTAGCCGTTCATGAGCATGTAATTGGTCACGCCCAACAAAAAGCGTCCATTGCCCCCTGCCCAATTGTGTCGCGCACGACTAAAAATATCCACCGCTTCTAATATGCCCGCATCGTCACTGTCAAACTGCGACAAATCAAATACAGGCGGGGTATATTCAGTCTCCCCTGTAAGGCTCACACTTCCCACTTCTGACGATGTGAGGGCAAAACGCAATTCATCTATCAATTCCATCAAAGAGCTATAACGGTCATCGGGGTCTACAGCGGTTGCCCGACGTAAAATATCGGTGAACGAATTTGGCACAAGCGGATTAATTTCGTCTAGGTGAGGCAATTCTTGGTGATATTGCATCTGCTTGAGCGCGATAGGCGTGGCATCAAACGGAAGCACCCCTGTAAGCATGTGAAACATCACCACCGCAAAGCTATATAAATCAGCGCGCCAGTCTATGACCTCTGAGGTGAGTTGTTCGGGTGCCATATAGAGCAATGTACCCGATCCAGGGTTAGTGGCTTTGCCTTCGCGGTCTAATACCGTTGCTAACCCAAAATCGGCTAAATAGGGCGATTGTGAACTGTCCAATAACACATTAGGCGGTTTGAGGTCGAGATGCACCACTTTTTGTTTGTGGGCATAATCCAACGCTTGGGCAATCGCTTGCCCCATCCGCAATGCCTCGTTGATAGGAAGCGGACCACGGCGCAATAAATCTTCTAAAGAACCACCCGCCACATAACGCATAACGATATACAATTGACCCTCATAATCGCCAAAATCATAAATCGGCAAAATATGAGGATGCTCCATTTGAGCAATCGTCTGCGCTTCTTGTTTGAACATGCCGACAGGGTTTGAATCGGTTGCCAGACCATGCACAATGGTCTTGATGGCGACCATTCGATTGAGCTTGTTGTCTCTGGCAGACCACACATCCGCCATACCGCCCCGCCCGATATGTTCAATAATTTTATAGTGATTGATGACTACGCCAACGTCCATATTTATGAGTGTCCCCCAT
Organism: Anaerolineae bacterium; assembly: GCA_034436595.1. Classification (GTDB taxonomy): domain Bacteria; phylum Chloroflexota; class Anaerolineae; order Aggregatilineales; family Phototrophicaceae. The sequence goes on from DAOTUO010000120.1 coordinate 28,948, forward strand.
AATAACCATAGATGAAGCGATAAAATTCGAGGGTATTGCGTGGACGATGACTACCTGATTCAATTTTGCGCCCAAACCCCGCATTATCAAACGCTTTCGGCTCGCTAGAGAGTTGGATAAGTGTCACCAGATTGATAAATTGTTGCAAATTGCGCCCAATATCTTGCAATTGTGTGTTCGATGGATTGTCTATGAGCGAGGCAATAATATGGCGCACCTCACGGGCAATATCGCCCACAGGCAATTTTATCGGTTGGGTCTCTGGCAAGGCGCGACGCAAACTGTGAAGTACAAAGTAAGTCGCTTTAATATCGCGGAAAAGCACAGGAATCGTCTTTCCGTCCAATGGATACCGAATATCGGGGATGTTTAATTTGGTGACAACACGCTCATTATTGGGGATGAGTTGCCCCCCAATCACCCGCATGACCTCATAGGCGCTGGCGGGGTCTTGTTTGGCGGTGATAAGCCGTGTGATACGATCATCCTCCTCATATTCGGGACGATGTTGCTTGGCATATCCCGCCAAAATATCACCGATTTCGAGGATATTGTTAATCATGGTGCTGTGGTCACTGCGGTCTAATTTACCCGGTATCGCCGCCAATCCATTGACGATTGTCCCTTGTGTGGGGATGCGTTTGGGGTCTAAATACACCTGATGCGTATAGGTCAGAAAATCCACCGCATGTTGCAATTGCGCCGCATATTCGATGAGGTTGATATCACCAAGCAGTTGCTTGAGAATAAAAGCCGTCTCTAGCACAGGGCGTAAGGTGGGCGAGAGTTCTTTGAGCAAATAGGTCATGACCTTGCGCCCTCTGTCCTCATCCAATAGACGAATATACCCCGCCAAAATTTCGATGCCTTTTGCTTTGGCTTGGCTATTCCATTCGATTTTTTTATAAATTTCCACCAGCGTCTTTGCGCCCTCAGACCCCAATGCAACCATCGCATAAGGGACAACGGTGGTAATATCCTCTAGCCCTTCTAGGCTACGGCGCGAAGCATAATGATCCATCAAATTGAGGATGGCGGCGGGTGGGACAATCTCTATCAAATACCGTTCATCAAAAAGTTGCTGACCAATTCGCAAAGCGACATCATCCAATTCTGCCGCGCCTGTGTGTCGTTGCAAGGTGCTGATGCTGGCGACAATATAGGGCACAGATTTTACCCCATATTGGTTGATAGCTTTGAGCATATTCGGCACTTCACGCAATGGCACAGGTGTCTGCGAAAAAACCTCACCAATGGTCGCCAAATACGTCTGCTGATTATCGCCCGCATACAACGCCGAAAGTTGCTTAATCATCTGCTGTGCGAGTTCTTGATAGTCGCCCAACATCAACCGCATTTGCAACAAAATACGCGGGGCGGGTTGCTCTAGGGTGATGATAATGGCGCGGTCTTCTAGTGCAGTGACCATTTTACGCAGGCGGTCTGCTTGCAAGCCACCATCGGGTGTGGTGAGAATATGATACAGGCGCGTGAGCAACGTGGGCGAAAAAACCGTGAGTTGTCCGTTTTCTTGGGCAAACTCGCAGAGGCGCAACAGCACCAATCCTTCCCATGTTTCGCCAAAGCTACGTGAGGCTTTGACAAAAATTTCCCCCGCATTTGGCACTTTGGTCGTGCTATTCAATGCCCCCCACGCCCGTATAATGGCGGGGTTGAGCCGTTCACGGAATTTATCTTGATTCATCAACCGCTTAAAGGCATCGGGTTCTAAATACTTGAGCGCCAATAAAAAGACATTCTCGGCAATTTGTGCATCGCCAGACATGGGCAAGGCAAACCGTAAAACAGGCTGAATAATGCGCTCTACATGCAACGATTCATCTGCCAGTTGCAAATCTTTGAGAAAATCGGATATGCCTTCTACATCTTGCTCATCCACCAATTTTTTGAGGCGCGATAATCCCGCCCGATGGGTTAAATCCACCCAATCTTGCCCCTGTGGTCCCAGTGGATTCGTAATCCACTTGATGAGTGTCTCGTGCAATAACCAGCCTTGCCCCTCATTGAGCGATTGCTCCATCTGTCGCCAAATCGTGCGCTCTAGCTGGGGGTCTTCGCGCAATAACATCGCCACAGGGTCGGCATGGCTCATATCACGCATGGCAAGCGAAAATTTGACCAAATGCCCCGCATACAACGCCCGCAGTTCGTTGGATAGCGTGGGGTCTTCTGCTAATATGCGCGAAATTTCGTCTTTATCCACAGGCTGAGAATTGCGAATGGCTTCATCCATCCGCACCCGTTGCGAGGCATAACCGAGTGCATCGCTGAGTTTATCGCCCAGATTAAACCGCCACCCCGCCACCGCCGTCATCGCATTATTGCGCTGGATGACCAATTCGGTATCGAGGCGCAACTGACTGATAATAAAATGGCTATAGGGGTCGTCATTAGATACGCCATGCATCTGCTTGCGCGTCCAATTAAACACGGTGGCATCGGTCGGCGGAACATCATCACTATAAAAGCGAATTTGGGCATCGTTATCGTTATTCGGTTGGCTATGGGTAGAAAATGACACCCCATACCGCGCCGATGAGGGCAATAGGGACAATAATCCCTGTATAAATTGCACCCGTTGGGTTAAATCGGGCGGTGCGCCTTGTATGATGACGGGTGTCCCACGCACAACCCCACCAAGCAGATTTTCGATGGTGGGCAATTTGTTGCCTGTGAGCGTCATCAATTCCAAAATATCGTCTATTTCTTCATCGGGAGTGCGTACACGCGGTGGCAAAAATTCAATCGGCTTGAGGCGGTTATCCGGTTTATCGAAAACAGGCATATTTTCTGGGATGAGCGTCATCAGACTATGTAAATTGCCAAAAATGGCTTTGAGTAATTCTGGGGTAATAAAAATATAGTGCGAAATAAGTTGCCCCGCACTCCCCTGTTGTGACTGCACCATCAAAAACGGCATGAGCCGATTTCTGCCCCGCAAAATTGCCCATGAGCCTGTTTTTGCCGTCATAAACGGAGGCAATATCACCCGTTCCACCGCTTGCTCCGCTAATTTTGGCGATACCCCTGGCGACATGGCGAGGATGCGCTGGTCGCCAATCGGCTTGTTATTTGTCACCAATTGCCCATAATAAAAATGTTCGAGTATAAATTTCGCATCAGACACAAGATTGTCCTAACTAATCGGTTTTATTGCCAACATAGACTTGATTATAGCGTGTTTTTATTAGGGGCGCTAAAGAGATGAGCATTTTTGAGCAGAATATCCATCTATAGAATGAGCATAGGGGTAAATGGATTGCACCCTACGCCTTCAATTTTTTGCCTAGCAGGTCGCTGAGTTGCCTCGCCAACATCGGACTGACCACACACACGGGACATTCTGGCAACAATGGTTTAATCGCCCGTTGTGCATTGAGCCAATGATGTCTGGCACGCGCCCCCGCCCCCATTTTTTGTTGATAGTCGCCCATCATCCACGAAGCCAATGGGTGATTGCGTTGTGAATAGAGCGCCGCCCGCAACGATTCTTCTGCGCCATCCATCTGCCCTGCCTCCCAATGGAGCATCGCCCGAATATAATGGGCATCGGCAGAAAGTGGGTCATAGTCGAGCGCGAGGTCAAGATGAAAATGTGCCAATGCGCTATTTTTTTGGTTGGCATACACCACCGCCATGAGCAAATGTCCACCCGCATTGTGCGGTTCTGCCAAAAGCAATTCACCGAGAAGTGCGTCTGCCTGCTCATATTGTTCTGTCTGAATCGCATTCACAGCTTGTTCATATACCGATTGCAATAACAGGCGTGTGGGTGGCTTGTCTATGGGGTCTTTGGTGATAAACACTGCCGATTCATCCAAGCGATTATTGGCTTTAGCATAGCGCACCGTATCGTCTTGAATATATGCCTGCCACAAATCGCGCTGGCGAATGGTCTCTGCATGACCCAATAACAACACACCAGACGGGGCAAGTGCCTCATGAAAAATAGTCTCGGCTTTCATGGCGCTGGTGGGGCTAAAATAGAGCAATACATTTCGACACAAGATGAGGTCAAATTGTGGTGCTGGCATGGTTTCTAGTACATTGGCATGACGAAATGATACGCGCCTCGCCAAAAACGGTTTTATCCGCCAACCATCGGGCGCAGGGTCGAAATAAGCCTGCTTAAACCCATCATCCACTTGCCGAAATGCCCATTCCCGATACACCCCCGCCCGTGCCAACGCCAATGACCGCCCGTTGAGGTCTGTGCCGAGCAAATGAATATTCCATCGGGCAATATCGGGTAATAGCTCATGGAGCAAAATAGCGAGCGAATAGGCTTCTTCGCCACTGGCACAACCCGCACTCCAAATATTGAGGTATAAGTTGCCAAAGTCGCGCCGTTTGGCGATGAGAGGGGGCAATAAATCGTGGCGCAACAAGTCGAAATGCGCTTTTTCGCGCATGAAATACGTTTCGCCAATGGTCAGGGTATGAATGACGGCTTGCCACTCGGTATCGGTATAGGTGGTAGCAGATAACCGATTGAGATAGGCGGTTAAATCACCCATTGGATGTGTCGCCAACAAGTCAGTGAACACATGCTGTAATTTGGTCATGACAGCAATGCCAATACGATTTTCGATAAGCATCGCTATTTGTTTTTCGAGTGTGGTGGGGGGTTGAGTAATCACCAAATATCCCTATTGTTGAGTCATTTATGCGGTGATTATAACATGAATTCCATCATAAAAACGTAAATTGTTGTTCATTATATCCCCCACGAGGTATATCGTTTTGGCACGAAAAATTGACAATCTCCCCGCAACACTCTATACTCACACTTGGTTGTTTTTTGGTTTGACACAATTTTGCGGGAGCTATTGCTTTGCGACGCACGTTACCGCTATTCCTCATAATTCTATGGTCATTCATGAGTTTGGGCATAACAAGCGCCCAAGCCCCTACCCTTGTGCAAGGCGACCCGCCCAACGCCGCCCTCATCAATATTTCTGCACCCGATGAACAGGGTGTAGTGACGATTAGTGGCGCATCTGGCGCAGTTTTTCCTTTGGCACAATTGGCGATTCGGAACTTATTCACCGAACAAACGGTGTATGTCAATGCGTCTATCACAGGCACATTCACCACCACCCTCTATGGACCAGGGCGTACCCCATTTTGGATTAGCCCTGCGGTTAGCATCCCAGATAATTTACGCAACCGACCAGTGGGGCTACCGGGTGGGTCTGGCATCATCATTTATGGCAATGCCAGCGAATCTATTTCGACCAATGGCACAAGCCAATTTCCCACCCCCGCCCTCAGTGATAGCACCATTACCCGTTTTTATGTGGCGGGTGCATTGGCACAAGGGGCATCTATTTGGAGTGCCAATGGACGGGTGAATAACAATCGGCTCAATGCTGGTGATACTTTTATCCTTGAAATGGATATGACTTTCACCCTACCCGATGCCACCCCCATTGACAATTTGCGCCTATTTACAGAAATCGCTCTACAACCTGTGGCGGTTCAGTCGGATGGCACAACCACCGCCCAGTATATCGCCGCGACCCATACCAATAACGGCATATCCAATGTATTGACCACATCTGGTCTGGCAGTGGATAATTTGCGGGGCGATTTTATTTTTCCACAAATCGAAATCCCAGCCGAGTCCATTGTCCAAGACGGCAATCGTCTGTATGTGGGATTGCGCTTTAATACCATACTCCCCATTGACCTACCCAACGGGATATATGTCCCCATGCTCATCGGCTATTCGCAACTTGGGGATGCCCCTCTCGCCCGATGGGAAGATAACGGTATTTTTGGACAAGGGACGGGTGTCTCGCAAAAACCCATCAACCGTTTACCTGTGGTCATCAATATTGGCGCAGTCACCGATATTCAAGTGCCATTTGCCTTGTTCTATGACAATCCATCAGACGGCTCACGGGGAATTTTGCCCACAGGGACACCCATCGCCCTGTCTAATCGGGTACGGTTTAATAGCCCCACCTATATTTTGCCCCCTGCCAGCTATCCATTAGAACCTTATTTGCTCAATCAATTGCCCAATAGCTATACCACCACCGCCGCGCCATTGTTGCCATTATTATTTCCGGGTGGCAGGCTCAAAGCCACCGTCACCTTGCCAGATGGTAATGTGTCCGATTTACCCGATGTGGCAATCGTGCAAAACCGGGTATCTACACCAGAAATTGATGAACGGTCACTATTTGGTGGGCAATCCCCACAAGACACTTATCGCTTGGGGACGAATAACCTCGACTATGGCGCATTTAATTTTGCACAGTATGGCGAATATGCCATCACACTCACAGGGAATATAGAAGATTTAAGTGGCAACCGTTATAACGGCGGTGGCACATATACACTACTCGTTGCGGAATTACTCGATTTAACGCCTGCTGTCCCCTCTGGGATGCCATTTTTTGTTGGCGATGCGTTTTTCCCTGCGGGGCATATTGCACCCGGTTTTCCTGCGGATATGACCATCACTGTGACCATTTTTACCCAAAACGGCGATGTTATCGTGCATGAATTTGCTGGCACAGCCGACCGTTATGGCTATTTTGTGTTAGATGGTGACTTATTGATATTTGACCAAGCAGGTGAGTATCTCATAGACTACGAAGCCCGTTATACCGACCAAAGCGGAAAATTATGGGCGGCAAGTATGCGGAGTGCGGGCGTGATTGGCTCTGAATCGTCAACACTCATCGCACACGGCGGGCGTGGACTCGATGGTTATGCCACCATTCTTGCCCCTGCATGGTTCAATAGCGACCAATTGGCAAATCAGATAGGGGCAAATAACGCCCGCCCACACTATCCCTATTTCATTGGTGATGTGGCGCGTATCAGAGACACGCGCACGGGTGGCTTGCGCCCCGCCATGTATATTCAAGATACAAATGGCAGTTATGAGTCATGGTTGTTGGGCAGTGTGCCAAATTACCAAAGCCCCTATGGTGTTGGTTTGGGACGTATGGCGACAGAAGATAGGTTGCCATTGCTTTCGGTGGTGGGTGGCACACAAAATGAATATGGCGCGGCACTTTTTAGCAATTTGCTGGTGAATCGGGCGTATGCCTATATCAGCGCCGTGCGTCCAGATGTCACAGCCCGTCAATTTGTCATCGGCGGAAATTCCCCCCTGCTCGATTTACATTGGGATAGTGAAGACCCCTATAACCGTCAATTGGGTGTAGGCGCAACAGGTGACCGTGCAGGCGATTATTTCTTCCTATACGGCGGGGTTATCGTTCAAAATGCGGAAGCGGGCATCAACACCATTGTGCCGTATGCCTCTTTTGCCAGTGTGGGCAACGATACCGCCCGCGCGGGGGTCTATCCGCCCTATCGCGGGGCAGGTGGTGGCGCAACAGACGGCGCATTAATCACCTTTGGGTCACAATCGTATGATGTATTTTTTCATCCCACAGGTGTTCATCCGCATCAAGTGATGACACAGGGGCAAACGCTCACCCTCGCGGGGCAAATTGCCCCCACGCTCACCTCGCAGGTCGAAGTGAGTATCACAACACCCAGTGGTGAGCAAATCCGTTACACCGATATGAGCAATCCGTTGGGGTATTTTTATCGCCCAGAACACGATTTACCGTTGGATGAAATTGGTATCTGGACAGTAGAACTCACTGTTACCCCCATGACCACCACATCAGCAGGCGCATTGAGTGAGCCATTGCCCGTTGGTGGCGTGTTGGGCGCACAAAATCGTGTTTTTTCGGTGTATGTCATCGCATCAGAGGCACCCGTTTTAGCATGGTCACGTCCAGAGGGCAGAATCGCAGTATCAGCGGGTGCGCCCCTTAATTTTGGCGTGACTGCACCCAATGGCTGGTCAAGTCTGCGGGCGTATGTCACTGTCAGAACTGCCTCGACTATCTTGCAAGCCACCCCACTCACACTCACAGGGCGCACCGCATCGTATCAATATAATCCCACCACCCTCAGTAGCACCTTCCCCAATCTCGAAGCCGATGGACGTGGCAGTGGGGCGTGGGCATCGGATGTGGTGAATATGACCTTCATCATCACTGGCACAGATAGCGAGGGCAATATCGGCATTGTCGCTAGGACAGCCACTTTATTTCATGACACACTCTATTCTGTAGACACCGAAAGTCTGGGGGGATAATTTCCACATGGTTATTCGTGCTTCTCGTTGGATAGGTATTGCCATGATGTGCCTGCTATTAGGCACGGTATCGGCTCAAGAACGTCCCCTCTATGCCCTGCCCGATGCCAATACACGGACTGTCCATAGCGCCAGTATCGCGCTCACCAGCACCGGGCGCTTTATTGCCGTTGCCAATTTTCTCAATGACACTGTTTCGTTATTCGATTTGCAAGTGCGGGCGAGTGTGGCAGAAATTCCTGTGGGCGATGACCCGCGTTCAGTGGCATTTTCGCCGAACAACCAATTATTATTGGTCGTCAATCGGGGCAGTGGCACACTGAGCATCGTAGATGTCCCCACTCGCACCGTGACCAATACTTATACAGTCGGCATTTTGCCATACGGGGTAATTGCCGCCAATGACCAATTTGCCTATGTCACCTTACAAGGCACACATGAGGTCATCCAGATAGATTTTACGACAGGGCGCATTGTGGAGCGCATCACCACCCCACCCGACCCAACTGGACTGGCAATTTGGGGAAATTTGCTCTATATCACCCATTTGTGGAGTGGCGATTTTTCGTTGATATACACCCCACAAGGGCAAGTCGTCCGTGTGATTAGCACAGGCGATGATGTGAGCCTCGCGCAATCGGTGATGATAGACCCCACCAGCGCCCGCGCCTATTTGCCCCAAAGCCGTAGCAATGCCGATGCGATGGCTATCACGTATGACACGACCATTTTCCCTGTGGTGAATGTGGTAGATTTACGCAATATGTCGGTGATTCGCAATGCGCGAATCGCGCTAGATGTCGCAGACCGCCCCGTCAATATGCCCTTTAGCCTCGATCTGGATACGACACGCGGTTTGTTGTATGTCGCCAATGCAGGGACAAACGATATTTCTGTGATAAATCTCGCCACAGGCTTGGCGCAAGCCCATGTGGTGGTTGGTGGCAATCCGCGTGGGGTAATTCTCAATTTGGATAATAGCATCGTTGTGGCACATAACGCCATAGACGGCTCACTTAGCCTGATTGATACCCGCGATTTTAGCATTAGCACCACCGTCCCCGTGAGCGACCTGAATATCCCCATAGATGAAGCTATCGGCGCAGAATTATTTCATAGTGCCAACGACCCGCGCATGAGTTCCAATTGGGTGAGCTGTGCCAATTGCCATTTTGATGGGCAATCTGATGGACGCGCATGGCAAGATATGAATGGTGTGGTACAAAATACGCCTGTTTTATATGGCTTACTCGACTCTGCACCCTATACCAGCACAGGCGCATGGGATGAATTAGCCGATATAGAACTCAAAATCCGTAGCCTACAAGCAGGGTATGGTCTGATAGAAACAGGGATTAATCCCCCACTCGGCGCAACTCATAGCGGGCTTTCCATTGACCTAGATGCGTTGGTATTCTATATCACCACCTTCAAAGCACCACCCACATCCACCACACATGCCCCAGAATTAATCGAGTCGGGAGAAGCCATTTTTACAGAACTCGAATGTGCCACCTGTCATATTGGGACATTGGGATTAGACGGCATGAGCCACGATGTTGGCACAGGTGGCGACTTTGATACCCCCACCCTCAATTGGCTCTGGATGAGCGCCCCATATTTTCATGATGGACGCGCCCAAACCCTACAAGAGGTGTTTTTGCTAGACGGCGTGCATCAAATTATTGGCGAAAAATCATTAGCAGATATTGATGCACTTGTCGCCTATTTGCAGTCTTTACCGCGCTAATGCGTTATAATTTAGCTATCTGAATAGAGAAGATAAAGGGCTTATAGATGCACAGTAAATTTAGAATAGGTCTTTTTTTAGCGTTACTAATTATTTTTTCGGTTGTATCGCTTGTCCAATCCCAAGAAGATGACGCGCCAACAGGCACACTGGTTTATATCAACCACAATGGAGATGCCTCGCGTGGGGCGTTGTATCAGTTTTCGTTCGATGATGAAACCAGCGTCAGGCTATCGCCAGAAGATGCCACACGGAGCGATTTTAATCCTATTTTTTCGCCAAATGGCGCATGGATAACCTTCTCAAATAATAACTTTTTGTCGTTCATGCGGTCTGATCGCACAGACATCATCAACACAGATATTGAGCGTGCGTTGTATGTGTCATGGTCTTGGGATAGCACACAAGTCGCGTTTCTCACGCCCACACGGGAAGCGTATAATATTGGCATTTATTCGCTAGAAACAGCAGAACTACGGATATACGAGAGTCCAATCGTTATCGAAAATTTTGCCACCCCCTCATGGTCACACGACAACCAATCCATCTTGTTTTCTGCCTATGAGCAATCTGGCATGAATAACGATATTTATAGCCTCTCCACCGACTTTGAGACACTCACCACTATCACCAATTCGCCTGCATTATCAGAAGCCAGCCCGTCTGTTTCGCCCAATGGCATGTTCATCAGCTACAAAGTTAAGATTAGTGGCTCTAGTGCGGGTGATGTATGGGTGATGGATAGCGATGGCAACAACCAGCGCAACCTCACCAATGGCGATTTGGTGGTGGGGTCACTCAATACCCGTCATATTTGGTCGCCAGATAGCACCCGTGTGGTCATGGAAGACGCTGGTCAAGGTATTGCCATTATAGACATCACCACTGGCGCTATTTTAAGTAACGAAGGCGAAAAACCCGCATGGTCGCCCGATGGTCAGTGGATTGCCTACATGCAATTTAGCAGAAGTAGCGATGGTTATGGTTTTTCGGATATTTATATCGCCCCTGCCAATAACCCTACAGCGGGAGAAGTGATTCTTGAGGATGTATTTTCGGGATTAGCATGGCAACCAGACCCGTCACTCACATTTGATAGTGTCACCATCCCAGAAGCCACACCCGATATAGCCCATCCCATCATCGAATCGGTATTGGTAGCGGGTCAGATGAGTGCATGGTATTTTGATGCCGATGCCGATGCACCTATCACAATTATTGTGCAAAGTGATGTCTTTGATACCATCGCCCAACTCTATACACTCGCTGGGACACTGATTGCCGAAAATGACGATTTTGACGGCACAAATTCACAAATTGATCTGACATTACCCGCCGAGGGAGTCTATCAGGTGGTCATTACCTCATTTTATGGCGATTCTAGTGGTGCATATAACCTCACCGTCATCGGTGCAGATGGCGACCTGCGCGAAAAAGCACAAGGTGGGCGCTTTATAGATACCCCAACACCCACTGCCACCGTTACGGCAACAAATACACCGACAGCCACATTTACACCGACAGCCACATTTACACCCACTGTTACCCCAACAGCAACCATCACCCCAAGCCCAACTTTTGGCTTTGACCGCGCCCAATGCCCCGCCAATTTGCCCCCACAACTGGCAATCGGTGGCAGAGGACGGGTATTACCGGGTGGTGCAAGCACCGTCTATGAGCAACCCCTTTCTAATTCTGCGCCATTGAGCGAAATTCCGGGTGGCGTGAGTTTTACCGTCTTAGACGGTCCCGTATGTACCGATGGATTTATTTGGTGGCAAGTCGAATATCGCCAAACCATTGGCTGGGTCATCGAGGCAGGTAGTGGGGTCTATTTCTTAGAACCGTTGCGACGATAACATACGGTTAAATCAACTATCACAAAAATCCCCCAGCCCCCAATTACTGGGGGATTTTTTATCGGCTAACGGGTGTACGATTTGACCAGTAATAAACATTCGGTCAAATAGTCGGAAAGGACATTATGGAGAAGGCGCAAAAATCAGACAACAAGACCCGTGAAAAACGGATTTTGGACGCAACCGCAAAATTGCTCATGCGTTATGGCTATGACAAAATGACCATGAGCGATATTGCAGAAGAGGCGGGTATCTCTAAGGGAGCAATTTATTTGCACTATGCCAGCAAAGAATCCCTTGTAGATGGGCTGATAAATCGCCAAACAATAGAGTATGCAGATAGCATTATGACACGTTTTGAACAAGACACAGAAAATTGGTCATTTGTATGGTTATATCGGCACGCGATGATACTTCTCCCGCAATATCCATTACTCACGGGACTCATTCGCAATAGCAAAAACATCTTTGGCAGTTATTTTCAACGGACGGCTCTCAATATAATGCACCTCAAACGGCGGTCACGCCCAGAATTACTCCAAGTCATGCAACAAGCGGGTGTTATCCGCGCCGATTTAGACCTCAAAGTCGCCGCATACACCCTCGACTATATGGCATATGGCTTGCTCAATGTTGAGGACATCATTCCGCCAGAAGAAGCACCCCCATTTGAGGATGTGGTTACATTCTTTGCAGAAATCTTAGAAAAGACATTCGTGCCACCCGATGGGGGCAATAAAGAAGCTGGTAAAGCCATCATCAAGCAAATCATCGTTGCCTATAAAGCGCAACTTGTGGCGCTAGAACAAACACAAGACTAAAAGGAGTTGGGACTATGAACGCAATTATACAAACCGAAGCCCTCACCAAAACGTATGCGGGTGGGCGCGGAAAAAAACCATTCACCGCATTGAGCAACGTCAGTTTGACGGTCAATGAAGGCGAAGTTATGGGATTTTTGGGACCTAACGGTGCGGGGAAAACCACCGCTATCCGCATGTTACTCGATTTTATTCGCCCCACAAGCGGACACGCCCAAATTTTTGGCAAAGATGTACGCGAACACAGCATCGAGATTCACAAGCGGGTTGGGTATTTACCGGGTGAACTCAATCTGTGGAAAAACGAAACATCACTCAATATCGTGCGCTACTTCATGCGCGTGCGTGGTGGTGGCGATATGGCGTATGTGAGGCAATTGGCAGAGCGCCTCGAATTTGACCTAAATAAGCGCATCCGCGAATATTCAACAGGCAATAAGCGTAAGATTGGTCTCATTATGGCGCTGATGAACCGCCCAGACATGCTCATTTTAGATGAACCGACCAGTGGGCTAGACCCCCTCATGCAACAAGTCTTTAATCAACTCATGCACGAGTTCAAAGCAGAGGGAAAGACCGTTTTTGTGTCATCGCATGTATTGGGAGAAGTCCAAGAGATTTGTGACCGTGTGGCAATTTTGCGGCATGGCAAACTCGAAACAGTAGAGACCATTCAAAACCTGACCCATGTCGATTTCCGTTGGGTGACGCTCACCTACAAAGAACCTGTGACCATTGCGGATAAACTCACCGCGCTGGCGGGTGTGAGCAGTTTGGAAGTCAATGGCAACGTGGCAAAATTCCGCATGAATGGCGATTTTAACCCCCTGCTAGAAGTCGCAACCAACCAGTATGTGGTCAATATGCACATCAAAGAACCCAGTTTAGAAGAGGTGTTCCTCGCCTTTTATGGGGATAATGGCAAAGAAAAGTCAAATAAAACAATTGCACAGGCAAAAAATAGCCCCGTGATGGAGGTGGTATCATGATTGGCACCGTATTAATGGAGACACTCCGCCGTAGCTGGAAACAGATGGTATATTGGGGAATGGGCATGGCAGTATTGGCATTTTATCCATTTTTGATGATGCCAAGCACCCCAGAGGGTTTTGAGCAATATGCCGAAATTGGCAGAAGCCTACCAGAAGGTGTACTAGCGATGTTTGGGCTGAACGATGTCGCCATCATCGGCACACCAGAGGGGTTTATTGGCTATTCGTTCTTTGGGTATATTTTGCTGGTATTGGCAGTATATGCGGTGATTGCAGGCTTAAATGTGAGCGCTGTAGACGAAGATAACGGCAGTATGGATATGCTCCTCAGCCTGCCTTTACCACGCTGGCATATCATCACAGAAAAGGTACTGGCATATAGCCTAATGTCGGTGGGCATTGCCCTATTCGCCTTTATCGGCTTCTTATTTGGCGCACAAATTGCCGGAGACAAATTAAATTTGTCGTGGGAACGTTATCTGATTAGCACATTGAGCATCGTACCCGGGACAATTTTTATGCTGGCAGTGACGGCTTTCATCGGCACATTGGTGCGTCGGCGCTCAAATGCCGCCGTACTTGCGGGTATATTCATCTTTGCTAGTTATGTCCTCAATGTAGTGGGTGGCATGTCTAACACCGCTTTTGCAGAGACAATGAAGGGCTTTTCGTTTTTCGCCTATCTGAATACCAGCACCGCACTTAAAGAAGGCGTTGCCATAGCCTCTGCATTGACGCTTATTGGGGTATCTATTGCCTTGACAGTGGGCGCAGTCGCCTTGTTTGAACGGCGCGATGTGTCGGTATAACGCCTAAAAATCATCCATTCCCCAAAGAGGCATGGGTATCATGCCTCTTTTTATTTCATTTTTCGATATGTTTGTTAATATTGCACATCACTTTCTCATGTTTGTAGGTTGCGAAATTCCTCACAAGTGTTAATATTATGTATTGGTGAACTGCCACCACCCCTGAATACAATTCAAACCGCATTTGGACAGTGGTAGACATTTATATTGTGTCCGATTTGCATACATCCTGTAATCACACGGAGGCTCAATGAAATTTAGAAATCGTATCTTATTAGCTGTATCGTTGGTTTTTATGGTCGTCTTGGCGGCTTGCGCCACAGGCACTTCCACAGAAACACCCGCGACTCGTACACCCCGCGCCGAAACTGCAACACCAGAGGCTACGGCAGAAGTTGTTGAACCAATTGTCGAAGAAACACCCATTGCCGAAGCAACCACAGAAGTATCTAATATCGTAGAAACTGCCGTAGCAGGCAGTGACTTTACCGTTTTAGTTCAAGCTATCGAAGCCGCTGGCTTGGTAGAAGCCCTTAGCGCACCTGGTCCATTCACTGTGTTTGCCCCCACCGATGCGGCATTCACCGCCCTGCTCGAAGCACTGGGCATGACCGCAGAAGAACTGCTGGCTAATACAGAATTGCTCACTAGCGTATTGCTGTATCATGTCGTGGCAGGCTCTGCCAATGCCGCCGATTTGACCAATGGTCAAACACTCACCACTCTCGCAGGATTAGACCTGACCGTCACCATTGATGGTGCCACCGTCATGATTAACAATGCGACTGTCATTGTGGCAGACATTGCCACATCCAATGGTGTGATTCATGTGATTGATACGGTCTTGTTGCCCACAGAAGTCACAGAAATAGCCACATCATCTGTCGAAATGACAGAAGAAGCTATGGTCGAAATGACAGAAGAAGCCATAGTCGTTGAAGCGACCGAAGTGCCTGTCGTTGTTGCCCCCGCGACTGTCATCACCAATGTATGTTTGGTGGCAGACCAAGGTGGTATTAGAGACGGCAACTTCAACGCATTGGCGTATGTTGGGATGCAACGTGCCGAACAAGAATTTGGCTTGCAAACCCAAATCATCGAATCTGATGAACCCGCTGACTATGAACCCAACATGGAAACCTGCATCCGCAATGGTGCAAACGTCATTGTCTCCGTTGGTTTCACCCAAACCGATGCCGCAGTCGCCATCGCCAATGCCAATCCTGATGTGTTTATCATCGGTGTTGACCAATTCTATGGCGAAGGACAACCCGCCAATATCGTGAGCCTCCTCTTCCGCGAAGACCAAGCTGGTTTCCTCGTGGGGGTCATGGCGGCACTCGTCACCCAATCCAACGTCATCGGTGGCGTTTATGGACGTGATGTTCCCGCAGTCGTCAAATTCCGTCATGGTTTTGAAGAAGGCGCTCGTTACATCAACCCAGAAATCATCGTTTTGGGTCAATATACCGACCGTTTCGATGCCCCTGCACTCGGTGCAACCATCGCTGAACAATTCATTGGCGAAGGCGCTGATGTGATTTTCGGTGCAGGTGGTGGTACTGGCACAGGTGGTATTCAATACGCCGCAGAACGTGGTGTCTATGTCATCGGCGTTGACCAAGACGAATACCTCACCAATTTTGGTGCTGGCGATTCCCCTGGTGCCGAATTTATCATCTCTAGCGCATTAAAATCGGTGGATGTTGGTGTATTTGACATGCTCGCCGCACTCGCTGGTGATATGACCTACACCTTCTTGGGTGGCGGGACATACATGCTCGAAGCCGCCAATGACGGCATCGGCTTTGCCCCACGTCACGACTCGGACTTGTCCGATGAAGTCGTTGCCCGTGTCGAAGAAGTCTTTGGTCTGCTCAAAGCTGGTGAACTCGAAACCAATGTTGACCCCGTAACAGGTGCTTTCATTGTCGAACCAGAAAATATGCAACCAGAAACCATGATGACCGCAGAACCAGAAGCAACACCAGAAAACTAATTGGGAACACCATCCAATTAGAAACTAGCAACATAAAAGGCGTATCCGCAATGGATACGCCTTTTTTTATATGCCAGCTAGGTGGGGTGATGTGTCGTTATTTTGCGATTTCGACAGACCGTGTTTCGCGGATGACTTGCACTTTAATTTGACCGGGATATTGCATGGTCTCTTCGATTTGTTTGGCAATATTCCGCGCCAATTGCATGGCAGAATATTCATCTATTTGCTCTGGACGCACCAAAATTCGCAACTCACGCCCTGCTTGCAAAGCATAACTCTGTTCGACACCCTCAAACCCATTAGCGAGTTCTTCTAGCGATTTTACACGGCGGACATAAGAATCTATGCTCTCACGGCGTGCGCCAGGGCGTGCGCCAGAAATCGCATCTGCCGCCTCTACGATATACGACTCGACATATTCTTGTTCCACTTCATGGTGATGCGATGCCACCGCATTGAGGATACGCGGGTCTTTTATGCCATACCGCTTGAGGAAATCTGCGCCGATAAGGGCATGTGTGCCTTCAACCTCATGGTCAATTGCTTTGCCAAGGTCGTGCAACAAACCACCTGCTTTGGCAACCTGCACATCTGCGCCCAGTTCTGCCGCAATCATCCCTGCGATATGTGCGGTTTCGATGGAATGGGCGTGTTGATTTTGCCCATAGCTATAACGGAATTTGAGCCGTCCCAGCAATTTGATAATTTCTGGATGCAAGGCATGAACACCCGTCTCATAGGCGGCGCGTTCCCCTTCATCACGAATCGTCCGTTCCACATCGGCTTTGGCATCTTCGAGCAATTTTTCGATACGAGCGGGGTGAATCCGACCATCCACAACCAATTTCATCATGGCTTGCTTGGCAACTTCTCTGCGGATGGGGTCAAAACTGCTAATGGTGATGGCTTCTGGGGTATCGTCTACCACCACATCCACACCCGCCGCCAATTCAAAGGCGCGGATGTTACGACCATTGCGCCCGATAATGCGCCCTTTCATCTCATCACCCGGTAATGGCACAACACTCACCGAAATTTCGGAGATATGCTCACTGGCAAGCCGTTGGACAGCCAACGAAATAATATTGCGGGCGCGGGTATCTGCCTCTTCACGGGCTTCTGCCTCCACTTGGCGAATGATACGGGCGATGTCGTTGCGAGCATCGCGTTCTGCCAATTGGAGCAGTTGCGTGCGGGCTTCATCTATGGTCATCTGAGAGATACGCTCTAGCTCTTCTTGGCGGGTTTGCTCTGTTTTCTTAAAATCGTTCTCGCGCTTGGCTAACGCACTTTGGCGCTTATTCAGATTTTGTTCACCTTTTTCCACTCTATCCAACCGCATATCGAGGTCTTCACGCCGTTTTTGCAGGCGTTCTTCTTCTTTATCGAGGTCACGTCTGCGCCGTTGTAATACGATTTCGGCTTCTTCTTGAGTCAGACGTACCCGTTCTTCCCCTTCTTGCAACATCAATGCCGATTGTTCATGAGCAGTGGCAATAATCGTCTTGGCTTCTGCCTCTACCAGCAATTTCCGATTTTTGCCCTGACGGTTTTGCACATTGGTCAACAAATATGCCCCAATGCCACCCCCAATTAAAAAGGCAACAATCCCTTCTATGATAAAAATCACTGCATTATCCATTGTCTATAGCGGGCTTCAAATACGTTCTCCCCGCCTGTCTCCTTTCTGGTGGATGACCCCATAACCGAGTCATCTGGTCTCAATAAATTTGTTTTTTATACAGATATAATCAGAATTCGTCGCTATGCTCATCCACAAAAAATTGTGGGTCATCTGCGACCAGTTCTTCGATAAGTTGCAACAAAATAGTCTCGCTGGTACGATAATCAAACCCACGGCGTGCCAAAAATTGCCCCACCTTGTGCTTAAATTCTGCCTGCGATTTGCCACGATACCGTCTGGCTTTGGTTTGTGCGGCGCGATACGCATCATCGTGCATATCTTGGTCTTCTAAAACCGTGCTGATAATCGTGTCTGCAATGCCTTTTTGACGGAGTTCCATACGGAGCGCCCGCGCCCCGCGTGGCTTAAATTCGCTTCGGTTGCTCACCCAATATCGCGCAAAGGATTCATCATCCAAATAGGTCTGTTCAGTGAGCTTCATAAGGCACGCTTCTATTGCCTCATCCGAATAGCCTTTATCCACCAAATTTTTTCTGACTTCTGATGTGCTACGGGGGCGATACCCCAAAAAAAATACGGCATGGTCATAGGCTTTGTTGATTTCATCATCATTGCGTAAATCTACAATTTGAGCATCGGTTAAAGTCTGCCCTCTACGCAATTTGGCGGCTTCAATGAGGGTGAGTCCAAAGGCAAATTCACCATCCAAATACACATTGACGCGCTCTTTGTTGCGTTTTTGGACTTCTAACGCTGTCACGATTGCCATTTTTGGCGCGTCCTCATCAAGTATGCAAAAAAGCCGTAATCCGTCTGATGACTACGGCTACAAACTTGAAGATGACTCACATAAGATGCAGTCTACAACCCCATTGGCAATATACCAATGGGTATTGCTAAAATATCAGATGATGATGGTCTTATCTGACCATGTTTGATAGGTTATATCCCTAAAAATCAGCCTCTTTGGGTGTTTTAATGGATTTTTTTAGACATCTTATCTGCCGTATATACAAGGCAGGTTGGTTTTATTCAAGTTTTTTCTAATAGCCGTAGTCTATTGTGTTCTTCACAGTAACATACACACATCTAAATCTTATTATAGACTTTAACGAAAAACACAAAAATAATCAAGTGCTATGGGCATTTTCTTAAAAAACCGCATGACAAAGCACACCTGATACGGCTATAATAGCATCCGATATGAAAGGACAGTGTTCATGCAAAATTTTACTCAACGCCCGTTATTGGTCATTGGCGGTGGCACATTTTTGGGCAATAGCATTATTGCGGCGTTGTTATTAGAAGGCGCAGAAGTAGCGACCATCGTCCGCCCGGATGCAGAAGCCAAACTCGGTGTATTAGGAGACCAAGTGCGCGTGATTTTGGGCGATGTCTTTGAGCCAGCCAGCCTACGTGGACGTGCCAGAGGCTTTCAGACGGCTATTAACGCGGTGGGTAGCCTTACGGCAAATCCACAACGCGGGTTCACCCATCAACGCCTCAATTTCATCTCCATACGCAATATTTGTGCCATGTGCATTAGTGATGGGGTGCAACATCTCATTTATATGAGTAGTGCCAATGCCTTTTGGCTAGGTCGGGGATATATCCGCGCCAAGCGTGATGCAGAGGCGCATATTCGGCGGGTGGGGTTGCAAGGGACGATTATTCGCGCACCACTCACCTATCATTATGGTGATATGCGCCCACCCTTTTTTGAATTTATGACCCTTTTGGGGAGTATTCCACTGCTTAATCAATTGCGGATGAAACGCATTGCACCCATGCCGATAGAGGCACTTGCGCGAGGTGTGGCACGAGTCGCCTTATTAGAAGGACGCAGAAAAAGTATCTATTACGCGCCAGATTTGCGAAAATTGGTCAAAAAAGATGAACGCCGTCTGCCGTTATTCGCCAGCAACGATGACTGGAATATGCCCAGTGGGGTGAGTGATGATACGCCACCCACCCGCAAGGGATATAACCCACTGGCATCATTGGATGATGACGAGCCGTTTGGCTGGATTCCGCCAAATAACTCACAGTGAGGCGATTTTGATATCTGTCCCATAGGCGATAAAGCCACTATCGGCTTTGCCCACAGGCACATCCACGCGCATCCCGCCGAGTGGCTGAATATCGCCCAACTCGCCCAATTGATACACCTCAAATTTGAGCCGTAAAGCGGATGTGGTCGTGCGGATTGCTACGGGTTCTTGGGCATGTGTTTCTCCGAGCGAAAATAACACATCTTCTGGCGATTCTGGTGCGCCATTGGTCGCGCTCATACGCACCACCACTTCTGCCGAAGCCAATCCGCCCAAATCGCCCGGATGAAAGCCGACCACCACATGCGAATCGCTATTCGAGCCGAGTGATTTTGGTACAGCCACAACCAATCGGCGTGTAGAGACGAAATCCACCTTACGCGGGGCATTATTTTGTTTGATACCGCCTGTGGCTTGGTCATAAGCGCGGAGTTCGTCCACGCCCTGCTCACCGAGCTGTGTGAGCCGATAGACCATATCGCCTTCCATGCTCAAATAATCTTTGGTGACTAAACGGCGAATCGCCTTAGAAAAGCGGCGATCGCTCATATCTAATACTTCACAAATCTGGTCAGCATCGGCAGATTCGCCATTAAGCTCACCGAAATAGCGCAAAATATCCAACGCCCCAGGCAGGGGCTCTAAGGTCTTGAGGTGAAATGGTAATTCCATAAGGTCACATCCCTAATGATAAAAATAATATGTGAGTAGATGTTTTGTCACCATTATAACCCAATTACCCGCGCCTTGCCGTTGAATTTTCCAGAAGCATTGCGTGTATCGAGTATTAAATGGCTATTTTCTAGCACATGCGCCCAATCGTAGGCGCTGTGGTCGGTGACAATGATCACACAATCGGCAGAGGCAAGGGCTTGTGCAGAATAGGTGATGCTATTGACCACATCCCCATTATGAGCGCGGAATTGCGCGATATGCGGGTCATGATATGTCACCACCGCCCCTTTTTTCTGAAGCAGGTGAAAAATCTCTAGTGCAGGGCTTTCACGGACATCATCAATATCACGTTTATATGCCACGCCCAAAATCAGTATAGTCGCCCCATTGAGGGCTTTGCGTTCATCGTTGAGCGCGTGCATCACTTTATCTACCACATAAGCGGGCATGGCAGAATTAATTTCATCGGCAGTCTGGATAAATTTTACCTGATAACCCAATGTTCGCATTTTCCACGCCAAATAGTGCGGGTCTAATGGGATGCAATGCCCACCGAGTCCGGGACCCGGATAAAATGGCATAAACCCAAATGGCTTGCTAGAGGCGGCATGAATCACCTCCCAGACATTAATGCCCAGTTTGTCGCACATGAGCGCCATTTCGTTGACTAAGCCGATATTCACCGCCCGAAACGTATTTTCGAGCAATTTTGACATTTCGGCAACGGTGGGCGATGACACCAGCACCACCTGTTCCACCGCCATCTGAAAAAGTTCATACGCCACTTCGCCACAGGCGGGAGTGATGCCCCCAATGACCTTTGGCGTGTTGCGGAAACCATATTTTTTATTGGCGGGGTCTATGCGTTCTGCCGAAAAGACCAAAAATAGCTCTTCCCCCACCACCAAGCCATTCGCTTCTAAGCTAGGGCGCAATACCTCTTCGGTTGTACCCGGATAGGTGGTACTTTCTAGCGATATGAGCATGGCAGGATGCAGATGAGGCGCTAGCGAGGCTAACGCACTAAGGACATACGACAAATCGGGGTCTTTTGTCTCGCTGAGAGGTGTTGGGACACAAATAATGACTGCATCACAATTTTGGATGGTGCTATAATCAACAGATGCCCATAAACGCCCGTCTTGTACCAACTGGCGGAGTGTATCGGATAATACATCGGCAATATAACTTTCACCACGATTGAGGTGGTCTACTTTGTGGGTATCGAGGTCAATTCCCACCACGCGCAATCCCGATAGGGCAAACTCAACTGCCATTGGCAAGCCCACATAACCGAGTCCAATAATGGCGACTTGTGCTTGTTTTGTGCGGAATTTATTTAGGAGTGTTTGTTTGATAGACATTTATACTCTCTTTTGTGTAGAATCTGATTATAAACGGTGGTTTTAGGCAATTCAAGCATGGTATTTAATCGCAGAAGGACGTATCTATGGGCATCTTTTTTTTCTTTTTATTCGCACTATCGCTATTGGGCATCTATCTGGCAGTTCGTCGGCAATTGGCATCACCAGGGGTTATTGGGGCGGTGGGCATGATTGCCAGTATCGCCTTTATGACCTTGTATCTGCTCAGTTTTAACATCAATACCCTTCAGGGGATTATGTTTGGGGTGGTAATTGGGGTGATATTTGCGGGGGCGACATTGGCAACCGCGTTTTATTTCCTCAAACAAGAACGAAAATAGCGATAGGGTGATTATGGTGGGCGGATTAGCGATAGCCTATATCCGCCCTGCATCAAAAATATAGATTACCGCTTTGGCACTTGGGCAATCACGGTCATGCCCATGCCTTCTAATTCATCGGCACGATAGACCACTGGCGAGAGATATTCCACCAACAACGCCAACCCCAACCCCGCTATCAACGCCAACCCCAACCGCAAAAATCCACCAAAACGGTCTGTGAGGGGTGGCGGTGCAGAGACAATCGTCGGCATATCCAAAAAGACCACATCGGCAGGGGTTTCGCCCAATTGGGGGAAATAATCTTGTGTGCGCGTGGTGAGGATGGTCATGACCGCCTCTGTCACACGTCCCAAGCCCTCGGCATCTGCCCCAGACAGGGTAATCACCCCCACACTGCGCTGATTATCTGCCACCAGTGACCACTGCGAGGCAGTTTCTAGCGTGGTATTCACTTCATCGGCAAAACGCGATGTGCGTACCCAGTCGGTAAGCGCATTGACCAACAATTCAGAGGCAAGCCACACATCCTGATAATCGCCCACGCGGTTGGGGAACGCATCGAGGTTCTGATGAGCCGTATAGCGCAAGGTGACAGAATATCCCCCACCGCCACTAATCCCTGTGCGGAGCATATCGGGCAAGACCATCACCGCCACCACCGCCACAGGCAAAATGATTAACCACCAACGGCGGGTGATAACACGCCACATCATAATCAGTTCCATCTGGCAATACTCCTTAAAAATACGCTTGCCCTACCCAAACCCCATATAACGGGGTTGTATCTTTCAAAAATTCATACTATAGGATAGCATTTTGAAAATGAATTGCATATTAGGAAAAAAAAATGACACCGATTGAATTAATTGCCATTGACCTCGATGGCACACTGCTCAACAGCCAACACCAACTTTCTGACCGCAATGCCGAAGCAGTCCGCAAAGCCATTGCACGAGGTGTGAAGGTGGTCTTGATTACAGGCAAAACGCACCATAGCGCCAAGTCGCTCATCGAAAAATTGGGGATTACCACCCCTGGTATCTATAATCAGGGACTTATCACCGCCAAACCCGATGGCACAGTCACACACCAAGCCATCCTAGACCCCGATGTGGCACGCTATATCATCACCTACGCAGAGGACAGAGGGTTTAACATCGCCGTCTATAGTGGCAATAAAATCCTCGTCAAACGGCTCACACCGTGGTTTGAAGATTTGTGCAAAAAATATCATGAACCCATGCCAGAAGGCATTGGTCCCTTGCAAAATATCCTCAGCGACATCCCCATCAATAAAGTGATGGCGGTCAAAGAGGGTGACCCACAAAAGACCAAAGCCCTACGCTGGCAACTCGAAATTCAACTGGCACAAACCGCCCGCATCTTACAACCCATTTTTGGCGATATGCTAGAAGTGTTGCCACCCAACACGGGCAAAGGCACAGCACTCAAGCAATTGCTCAAAGATTTGGGCATTAAACCAGAAAAAGCGATGGCGATTGGTGACGGCGAAAACGACATAGAGATGTTGCAACTGGCAGGTCTTGGTGTAGCAATGGGCAATGCGTGGGATATTGTCAAGGCGGCGGCAAATACCATTGTTGGCACAAATGATGAGGACGGCGTGGCACAAGCCATCGAAAAATTTGTCCTCAACGAAACATTGCCATTAGCTACCACACCAGAAAGCACGCCAACGCCAGAAATAACACCAACACCAGCATCATCAGAGACCCAAAAAGAAGGTGAACTATGAAAAATATTTTGGTCACAGGGGCGGCGGGCTTCATTGGGAGCGCCTTTGCCCGTTATATGGTCGCAAAATATCCGCATTACAACATCATTGTCTATGACAAATTGACCTATGCGGGCAATATGGACAATTTATTGCCGATTAGCGATGAAGAAAATTATCGGTTTGAGCGGGGCGATATTGCCCACCGCGAGACAGTCCATACCGTCTTAGAAAATCATGATATAGACACCATCGTCAATTTTGCCGCAGAAAGTCATGTGGATAGGAGCATCCTCTCACCAGATGCGTTTATTCATACCGATGTGGCAGGGGTGTATGTATTATTAGATGAAGCCCGTCAACACGGCATTGGGCGCTTTTTGCAGGTGTCTACCGATGAAGTGTATGGTGATGTGGAAGAGGGTTTTTCGGTGGAAACCGATAATTTTTTGCCCAATAGCCCATACGCCGCCAGCAAAGCCGCAGGCGAATTGATGGTGCGCTCATATCATGTCACGTATGGTATGGATACCGTCATCACACGCGGTAGCAACACCTTTGGCGCATATCAATATCCAGAAAAATTGCTCCCGCTTTTTATCACCGAAGCACACGATGACAAACCGCTCCCCCTTTATGGCGATGGGATGCAAATCCGCGACTGGCTCTATGTTCAAGACCATGTGACAGGCATTGATGTGGCATTGCACAAGGGTGTGAGTGGCGAGGCGTATAATATTGCCGGCGAAAACGAAAAACACAACGTTGATGTGATAAAAGCCATGTTACACTTATTGCAGAAACCAGAATCACTCATCAAACGTGTCCCAGACCGCCCAGGTCATGACCGCCGTTATGCCATGAATTGTGAAAAATTGCGGGCATTGGGGTGGCAACGCACCTATAGCTTTGAGCAAGCACTCGCAGAGACGGTCAATTGGTACACACAAAATGAGTGGTGGTGGCGCAAAATCAAAACAGGCGAATATCTCGATTATTATAAACAGCAATATGCACAGCGTCTCGCCAACGCCGAATAAATCATCATTATAAGGAGTTCTTATCTATGCGCCGTGTGTGGATTATTGTTAGTGGTCTGATTGGATTAGTATTATGTTTTTCACCTGTGGTGGCACAAGGCAGGCAAACAGTGTATCCAGAATCACGGCGCTATAGCATCGACGTTCCCGATAATTGGGTCTATGAGACCCGTTCTAACCCCAATTACTTTTTTATCGGAGAATCGTTGCAAATTGCCGATTCCCCCCAAGTTCTAGCAGATTATTTTGCGGGAAATCCGGTAAATGGTCAACTCATCCTACTTGACTTTTTTCCACTAAGCACTCTAAAGGCATTTGGATGGACAA
Source organism: Anaerolineae bacterium (assembly GCA_034436595.1). Taxonomy (GTDB): domain Bacteria; phylum Chloroflexota; class Anaerolineae; order Aggregatilineales; family Phototrophicaceae. The sequence continues at coordinate 54,520 of DAOTUO010000120.1, forward strand.
TTGAGGGCATCCCCACCCGCGAATTGTTGATGAATGCGTTTGTGGGGACATATACCGAGCAAGACCTCACTTTCTCTGATATTGCAGGTTACCCCGCCGCCACGGTAGATTTGACCGCATCGGGGTATATCATGGGCGGATTTGTCTATCAATCGTTGCTTTTGGTGGGCGATATGGTGGTCAATATGGTCACAGTATCGGGTAGCCCACAACAAATTATAGAGATTGACCGCATTTTACCCAGTTTTCGGTTTTATCCAGAACAACCCGATTGTTCGGCAGATTTTAGCCAGCGTCCACCGCTGGTCTTAGAGGATGGTGCAATCGCATTGCCCCTACAACAATGCTGGCTTGTCCGTACCGAAGATTCGGTCAATAGCCCGTTTAATTTGCGCCAATTGTCCCGCCCCACAGAGGGCGATACGTCTCCAATGCCCTATTACCATACCATCTTTTGGGATAGTCCAGTCGAATTTATGCGCCGTGTGGATGATTCCATCGCGCAAAATGCCCGTATTACCGATAGAAACCTCATCGGGGGGATGATTCAGGTGGGAATATATCCTTATGAATGGTTCAATACCAACCCCGCCACCGATGCCATTTTGCAAAGCCTATTTGAGCAAATCGGGGGCTTTGCAGAGGACTATAACGTCACCCAAGCGCCCGTCTATACCATTGTCGGCAGGCTATCACGAGTATTTGATGGCGATAATAACGGTCGGTTTATGTTAGTTGCAGACGGCACACACGTCTTTTTGGTCATCATCGCCACACCAAGCACGATGTGGTCAGAATATGCCCCCCTCGCAGACGATATTTTGTCACGCATCGAAATCGGTGCATAAAATCATCCCCTATCCCGCCTGTGGATGGCATGTATGCCGTTGCTACGCCCCTCTCCCATTTTTGGGGAGGGGTTGGGGTGGGGATAAAATACCTTAAATTATTGTATACGGGCGCACCCATTTGCGCCCATATCATCTATATTTCATTATAAAAAGTTAATCATGGCTAAATTTTAGACCATCAGGCTTGAAAAATAAATTTATACCCGCTATATTTATGATATAGATGATAAATATTCACGTTCAGGACATATTGGAATGACCGCAAGCGCCAAAATGCAAGATTATCTGGCAGAAGCCTATCGTATCGCACATAATCAGCAAGCGCCCTATGTCTCGGCATCGGCGTTGGCAGATGTGTTAGATGTCTCTGCGCCTGCCGTCACCCGCATGGTGCAACGGCTCAAAGAGGCGGGTTATATTGAACATGAACCCTATCAGGGGATTTATCTCACCCCAAGCGGGGAGCGTGAAGCATTGATGTCTATCCGCCGTCATCGGCTGGTGGAGCGATTTTTGGTGGATGTGATGAAATTTGGCTGGCACGAAGTTCACGATGCCGCCGATGAATTGGGCGGTGTGGTCAGCGATATGCTGGTGGGACGCATGGAGCAACTCGCGGGGTATCCACGCCGATGTCCCCATGGTGAGCCAATTCCGTCTGCCGATGGGGTCATGCCCGTCATCATCGATATTCCCCTCACACAAGCGACGGTGGGCGGTGAGTATGTTTTTAGTCGCATTAATTCGCACGATAGCGAAAAACTAAAATATCTGGCAGAATTAGGTATCTACCCCAGTGTGAAATTCACCCTGTTAGACCGTTCTCCATTCGAGGGACCGCTTCATGTCCACGTAGGAGAGACAATACACTTTATTGGGCATGGATTGGTCACAGCCATCCGTGTATGCCATGAATCCGATTATGTAGTGGGATAACTAGACTGAATCAATATCGCCTCTCATAAACCTATAGAAATCCACTGTGACCCATTGTAACACTTGACAAGGGGGTCATTTTTTGATTTAATATCATCGTTATGAACCATCATGAACCATTGAGGACTAATTAGCACATGAGTATTTTAACCGCCCAAAATTTAAGTAGAGTATATGGCGCAACCACCATTTTCGCGGGGATGAACTTCAGTATCCCACATGGCGCAAAAATAGGTATCGTAGGTCCCAATGGTGTTGGCAAAAGCACCCTTTTGGGGCTAATTAGCGGGATAGATAACCCCACCACAGGGGCGATTAATCGTGCCAATGGTATGAAGATTGGTTATCTCTATCAAGAAGCCGTACACGCTTTTGGCGATGTGACCAGTACCATATTTGAAGAGATGAATAGCGTATTTGACGAAATTCATGCCCTAGAAGCACAAATGCGTGACCTAGAAGAAAAAATGCACACCGATTCATCGGCAGAAGTGCTAGAAGCCTATGGCGAGGCATTAGAGGCATACGAAAAAGGTGGTGGCTACGATTTTGAGACACGGATTCATCAAACATTGGCGGGGCTTGGATTTGGCGAAGACCATTATAATACGCCCATTGCCCATTTGAGCGGTGGTCAAAAAACCCGTGCGCTACTGGCAAAATTATTGCTCCTACGCCCAGAATTGCTCATTTTGGATGAGCCGACCAACCATCTGGACATCTCTGCCATTCAATGGCTAGAAAAATCTCTCTATCACTGGGACGGGTCACTGATTATTGTCAGTCATGACCGTTATTTCTTGGATACCACCGTGAATCAGGTGTGGGAGATGAGCAAAGCGGGCATGGAGACCTATAAGGGCAATTACACCGCCTATTTGCGCCAACGCGAAGAACGGCATGAGCGCACACTCAAAGTTTATGAAAGCGAAATGGAACGCCTATGGAACGAATTTGAGTTCATCGAAAAAAATATCACCACTGCGTTTAATAACGGCATGGCGGTGGGCAAACTCAAACGGCTCACCCGCGATATTGTCGGTATTCAGACGATGGGCATCTTGGCATATCGTGATATGAGCTGGTCAGAAACTAGCATCGGCGCATTGCGTCCTATGACCGTGCGTGAAGCGCGGATTGCGATTAAATCCATCCCCGCTCCCCTGCCCCGCACACCAAAATTGCGGATGGCGCTCAAGCCTGTGCATAAAAGTGGCGAAGTGGTCTTTAAGACGACCAAACTCGAAATCGGTTATGCCGATGCCGATAAACCCTTATTCCGTTGTGAAGATATTCAACTGCACAATGGTGAACATGCCGCTCTCATTGGGGATAACGGGACGGGAAAATCTACCTTCCTCAAAACATTGTTAAGCCAAATAGACCCCCTCAATGGCACTATCACGCTGGGACATAATGTGAAGGTTGGCTATTTTTCGCAAGCACATGACGGACTCAACCTCGAAAATACGGTGTTGGACGAATTAATCCGCCATCACTATATGCCGATTAGCGATGCACGGCATCATCTGGCGCGGTATTTGTTCCGCAGTGAAGATGTGTATAAGCAAGTGGGCGATTTGAGCGGTGGCGAGCGCGGACGGCTGGCACTTTCGATATTGGCATTGCACAAAGCCAATTTCTTGCTCCTAGACGAGCCGACCAACCATTTGGATATTGCCGCCCAAGAGACCCTGCAAGAGACGCTAGAACTCTATGAAGGCACATTGCTGTTGGTGACACATGACCGTTATTTGGTCAATGCGTTGGCGACCCAAGTCTGGGAAATTGAAGATGGTGTATTACACATCTTCAAAGGCACATACGCGGAATATTTAGAAAAAGCAGAACTGCGGACTGCGTAGTTTCTGACATCCAAACATCATTTTGCATCATAATCCCCATAAGATATTTTATCGAAATGGGGATTTTGTTTTATAGAGGGCAAAAAATCATGCAAAAATTAAACATTCTGGATGTGGTGGCTGTTTTAGAAGATATTCCCAATGAAAATATTCAGCGTGGGCAAGTTGGCACACTTGTCGAAAAATTGTCGGATGATGTTTTTGAAGTCGAATTTAGTGACGATAATGGCATTGTCTATGCCCAAATCACCGTTCATGCCAACCAATTGCTCCATCTCCATCATGCACCCATGAGTAACGAAGCCTAATCATCCACCAAACAAAATTTTGCGCTATAATCAGACGCATATCATGAAACACATCAAAGGATATGCAAATGCGCGTAGGCGTAGATATAGGCGGAACATTCACAGACATTGTGATGAGTGACGATGGCGGACAACTCACCGTTCACAAATTGCCAACCACCCCACAAGACCCATCGCTTGCCATGCTAGATGGCATCAACCACATCACCAAAGGCGATTTGCGCCGTTTGGAATGGGTGGCGCACGGCACAACGGTTGCGACCAATGCCATTTTGGAGCGTAAAGGCGGGACAGTCGCGCTCATCACCACACAGGGTTTTCGGGATGTGTTGTTCATCGGCAGGCAAAATCGCCCCGATTTATATGCCCTCGCGCCCACCCTGCCCGCCCCCCTCATCCCCCGCGACTATTGCTATGAGGTCATAGAACGCCTAGACCATAACGGGCACGTCCTCAAACCTATAGATACCGCTTCGCTCAACACACTATTAGATATTCTCGCCAAGCGCAAAGTGGATGCGGTGGCAATTTGCTTGCTGTATAGCTATCTCAATCCAGACCATGAACGACTCATTGCCGAAAAAATTGTGTCACGCGGGATTTTAGCCCCACACCAAATTGTGCTATCCCACGAGGTATTACCAGAATTCCGAGAATATGAACGCGCCAGCACCACGGCGTTAGAGGCGTATGTCCGCCCCACCGTGAGTCGCTATATCAAACAACTACGCGCCAAATTACCCGCCCCGTTGCGTGTGATGAAATCGGACGGTGGCTTGATGAGCGCCGAGCGTGTTGGCACACAAGCCATTCAAACCGCGCTCAGTGGTCCCGCCGCAGGGGTGATTGGGGCGTATAAAATCGCACAACTGGCGGGAATAGAGGGCATTATCACGCTAGATATTGGTGGCACATCCACCGACATCTCGTTATGTGCCACACAACCATCGTCACGCCCACAATCCGTCATAGATGGTTTGCCCGTCCGCACCCATTTGCTGGATATAGAGACCATCGGTGCGGGTGGTGGGAGTATCGCCCGTGTGGATGCAGGCGGTGTGATGCGCGTGGGACCACAAAGCGCGGGGAGCATACCGGGTCCCGCCGTATATGGACGCGGGGGTCATTCTGCAACCGTCAGTGATGCCCTTGCGGTACTCGGTTATTTAGACCCAGACCACTTTTTGGGCGGTCATATGGTGTTGAATTTGGTATCGGCAGATTCCGCTATTATGCCACTGGCAGAAATTCTCAATAAGTCGGTGCTAGAGACAGCAGAAGGTATTATCGAAATTGCCAACAGCAATATCGAGCGAGCATTGCGCCGTGTGAGCGTGGCGCGTGGACACGACCCGCGCGATTTTACGCTAGTCGCATTTGGTGGCGGTGGCGCATTACACGCCTGTGCTGTCGCCAAACGGTTGGATATTCCCCGTGTATTCATCCCGCAACATCCCGGGGTATTATGCGCGTTGGGATTGCTCATGGCAGACATCACCCTCAATTATAGCCGTGCCGTGATGACCCGTTTAGATTTCCCACAAGCCGATTCTGAACTCCGCACGGCACTTATGACCTGCTACGAGACCGCACAAGCCGATTTATCCGCAGAAAATATCGCGGAATCTGACCGCCTCTATCAACCGAGTTTGGATATGCGTTATATGGGGCAAGCGCATGAACTAACAATCCCCTATGACCAAGATGCCGATTTAGCCAACGCCTTTCATCAGACTCACCAAAAAACCTATGGACACGCCCTCTATGACCGTCCTATAGAGGTGGTCACGGCACGTCTAAAAGCGGTGGGATTGGTGGCACATCCGACTATCGTACCAGAAGCCATTGGTCATAATCCATTGGCGGATATTGCCCTATTAGGCGAAAAAGTAACGGCACGCGGGGAGAAATTACGCCTATATGAACGGACAAAATTCCCCATTGGCGCAGAAATTCGCGGTGGCGCGTTGATTTTTCAGTTGGATAGCACCATTTATGTGCCACAGGGGTGGGTCGCAAAATGTGATACATTCCGTAATTTAATTTTGGTGAGAGAATAATATCCTATGCCCGTAGATGCCATTAGCCTCGCTGTATTCCGCAATTTATTCGCCTCTGTCGCAGAAGAAATGGGCGAAACGCTCCAACGCGCCGCCTTTAGCCCCAATATCCGCGAGAGGCTCGATTTTAGCTGTGCGGTATTTTCTGGCGATGGGCGTATGGTCGCCCAAGCCGCCCATATCCCTGTTCATTTGGGGAGTATGCCCGCCTCTGTTGCCTATGCCCTGGCGACCTTTTTGGATAGCGATGTGGGCATTCAGCAAGGGGATGTGATTATCCTCAACGACCCCTATCGTGGTGGCACACATCTGCCCGATATTACGATGGTATCACCCGTATTGGCTGGCGGAAAAATCGCGTTTTTTGTGGCAAGTCGGGCGCATCATGCCGATATTGGTGGCATGTCGCCAGGGTCTTTGCCCCTTAGCACCGAATTATATCAGGAAGGGCTAATTATCCCCCCCATCAAGCTTCTGCTCAGTGGGTGGTATAACGAGGGGGTGATGACCCTGCTCACCGCCAATAGTCGCGCCCCCCAAGAACGGATTGGCGATATAGAGGCACAATTGGCATCGCACCGTGTAGGCGAAAATCGGCTACACGACATCATCATCCGTCACGGGATTGGTCAAATGACCGACCATGCCGAGTCACTCATCAATTATGCCCGCATGATGACCGAAGCGACCATCAGCACCATCCCATACGGGGTATATGTGTTTGAAGATATGCTAGAAGGCGATGGTCAACGCGAAACACCTATCGCCATCAAAGTGCGTTTATCGGTATTAGAATCGCAAATGGTGGTGGATTTTAGCGAGAGTTCCCCACAGGTGATTGGCAATGTCAATGCAGTGGAGGCGATTGTGCGCTCCGCAGTGGGATATGCTGTGAGGCTACTCAGCGCGGACGATATTCCCATGAATCACGGCAATTTTGAGCCGATAAGTGTCATCACCGCCGAAGGCAGTGTCTTAAATCCGCGTTTTCCTGCGGCGGTAGCGGTGGGCAACACAGAGACCAGCCAGCGCATTGTGGATGTGGTACTCGGCGCATTGGCACTCGCGCTCCCAGACAAAATTCCGTCTGCGAGTCAGGGGACGATGAACAACCTCACGGTGGGGGGCATTGTGGACGGGCGACAATTTGTTTATTACGAAACGATTGGTGGCGGACACGGTGCATCACCGCATAGCAACGGCATCAGTGGCAGACATAGCCACATGACCAACACACTCAACACCCCTGTAGAAGCATTAGAACCCAGCATCCCTGTGCGTGTGGTGGCGTATGGCTTGCGCGAAAATTCGGGCGGGACGGGCAAATTTCGGGGTGGCGATGGCATTCGGCGTGTATACGAGTTTTTATCCCCCGCAACCGTCACAATTAACAGTGAACGCCGATTGCGTGCGCCTTATGGGTTATCAGGTGGTGGTGTGGGCAGGCGCGGGGTGAATACATTGGTACGTGACGGCAAAGCAAAGGTGATTGGTGGCAAGGCGACTTTTGTGGCACAGGTGGGCGATTTATTGGTGATAGAGACCCCTGGTGGTGGCGGTTGGGGGAAATA
>DAOTUO010000121.1:0-1552 GCA_034436595.1 Anaerolineae bacterium
TTTTGCCTTTACGCTCATCTTCATTGCCACCCACAGGCTTGGCACGTACCAAAGACAATGCCCACCACTGAAATTGATACCTATCTTCTGTGGCGAGTTGTCGCGCCCCTTCGATGTCGGATGGTTCACCAACAATCGTGTAGGGAATATCGCCAAAGGCATCTTTAAGCCGATATTTTTGCAAGGCGATGCTCAGATGCGTAATATCGATGCCAACCCAGTTGCGTCCCAATGTTTGCGAGGCGGCAATGGTCGTGCCACACCCACAAAATGGGTCTAGCACCACATCACCAGGGTTGCTACTCATGGCGATGATACGCTCTAGGAGTTTGGTCGGTTTTTGGGTCGGATAACCCATTTTTTCGGCGGCTTGTGCTTGCAAAGGTGGTATATCAGACCATACGTCACCGACTGGAATACCTTCTTGTTCATCCAAGTAGCGTTTGAATGCAGGAACTCTACCAGGGGCAGATTGCACAACAAGACCATCTTCATAGGCTTTTTGCATCCGTTCTTTTGTCCAACGCCATACTCGCCTAACACCTAAAAATTCATAATCCAGATTGGGGCGATTTTTATTGGGATTAGCTAAATTATCTAAACGATATTTTCGTCCTGTTTCTGGTTCAATATGGCGATACTGTTGTTTAATATAGTCTTTATTATGTGCTATATATTGAGGATTCCATGTCCAATTATCAGATTTTGTGTAAAAAAGAATAACATCATGATTTCTGGGTAATTTAACACTTGCTAGACCTTTAGCATTTGTCCGTTGCCAAATAATTTCATTGCGAAAATTTTCTACTCCAAAAATCGCATCTAATACCATCTTGAGATAATGACTTGCAGTGGGGTCACAGTGGAGATATAAACTACCTGTGCGGTTGAGAATACGATGTAATTCTACTAATCTTACAGCCATCATCATAATATAAGCCCTCATAGGGCTTACCCCAAAAATTTGTTTGAGCGCATCAACGACTCTTGAGACTCTTTCATTACCATTTTCAATAAGATATTCATAGGCAATTTGGGATTCATGCCCCCAATGCCATGTATCGTCAAAAGCGACAATTTGTGATTCGCTTTCACTGCCACTTTCATCCTTAAAAAGCACATTATAGGTACGGGCGCTATTGAATGGTGGGTCTAAATAAATTAAATCCACACATTCATCTGGGAAATACGCACGATTTCGCAAAATTTCTAAATTGTCGCCATAATAGAGAGTGTTGGTTGTCATAGTCTCTGTTTTTCCATGAGATAAAATTGTACAATTGAGCTAATTATATCAGCATAAGGCATTTTATCATCTCTCACAATAAGGGCATGGTGGTTGGCTTGTCATCGGTATCAATGCGTCCCGCTTGTTTGAATGTGCCATGCGAGGCGGGCATATCAATGGTTGCGCCTAACATTAATTGCTCCACTGTAAAAATCTGAATCCGCCGATATTTCACATCGCCACCAAAAGCGGGCGGGGTATAAAACCCTGCGCTGGTGGCTTCGGCTATCATATCGCGGGTGGGTTCTTCTAGGGTGATAAAAA
>DAOTUO010000122.1:0-5509 GCA_034436595.1 Anaerolineae bacterium
ACCCCCGCCTCGTCAGGTCTACCAATCATCTAATCCCTTACCCTTTCAGGACGATGACGATATCGACCTATGAGCAGTAAACGGGTCATTTTTATCACAGGCGCGTCCAGTGGCATCGGTTATGCCACTGCGTTGGAATTTGCCAAAACAGGGGCGCATGTCGTTGGCACAGCGCGTCGTATAGACCGTCTGACACAATTACAGGCAGAAATCAACGCCCTCCCCACAGGACATGGTGATTTTTTGCCGATTAGTGCCGATGTCCAAAATGTTGATGAATTGCGTCATGCAATTGACCAAGCCATCACCCATTTTGGAAAAATTGATGTGATGATAGCCAATGCAGGTGTGGGTCATCGCGGGAAATTAGCTGATGCCAGTTGGGATGAAGTCCAAACCCTACTCCGCACCAATATAGACGGGGTGATTCATAGTGTGAGAGCCATTGTGCCAATCATGAAGCAAAATGGGGGTGGTCATATCATCCTCATCTCGTCTGTCGTGTATAACATGACTGCACCCTATACCAGCATCTACGCCGCCAGCAAAGCCTTTGTGAGTAGTATGGCAAGGTCGCTTCGGTTGGAGCTAAAATCAGACAATATTCATGTCACCGATATGCTGGTGGGGCGCACCGAGAGTGAATTTAACGATAAGCGCATGGGTGCGGGTGGGCGCAATTCTGTTGGCAAAATTCCTATCATGCCCACCGAAAAGGTCGCTAAAGGCATTGTGATGGCATCGTCACAAAAACGCCATGCAGTAGCATTTCGGCTATTTGACCGTCTGTTACTCATCGGCAACCGATTTTTACCAACCCTCATCGGCAAACGCGCCATGAGACATTATCAATAAATAATAGGATACAAAATGGCAGAAAAACTCAATTCGATGCGAATTTTGGAGCAACATAAAATCCCCTATGAAGTCCTCGCCTACCCCGATACGGTGCATGATGCCCAAGAAGTGGCAGAAATTTTGGGCGTACCCGATTTCATGGTGTATAAGACCCTTGTGGTGCAATCAGAAAATCCCACCCAACCAAAACCTTATTTGGTGATGATTGCCAGCGAAAACAAACTTGACCTCAAAAAAATGGCACTCGCCGCAGGTGTGAAAAAAGTGCGGATGGCGGCGCATAAAGACGCAGAAGCCATGACAGGCTTAAAGGTCGGTGGCATTAGCGCCCTCGCCCTCATGCAAAAGGGATGGCAAGTCTATTTAGACCAACCCGCCAGCCAATTACAGCACATCGTCATGAGTGCGGGACAACGTGGCACACAATTGCGCGTGCCAGTTGTGCCATTGGTCAATTTATTGCGGGTGCGACTCGCAGAAATTAGCATTCCCAATGAGGACGATGAATCTGGGGATGAATAAGATTAATTTTAGTGGCGAACAGATATGCTAGGCGCTGTACGGGACGACTAGCGAAGCGTATGTCGTCCCCCGCCCATATAAACCACTATCGGCTTAAAATATGCTCCATCCGATAATAATCTTCGCTGATAACCCGTTCTTTGGAGGTCGCATCTTCTAGCGGGATAGGCACAATATCGCGCCCATTGAGTCCCACCATGATATTATGCTCACCCTCAAGCAAACGCTCCACAGCATTCACACCCATGCGTGTGGAAAGCAGACGGTCAAAGGCGGTAGGGTTTCCCCCCCGTTGAATATGACCCAAAATCGTCAGCCGAATCTCAAATCCCAAATTTCTGTTATTCAAAAATTCGAGCAGATCATTGGTCTTATATGGCGCACCTTCGGCAATCACCGCAATGGCGTGTGTTTTGCCACGCACATACGCATCGCCCATCTGTGTCGCCACATCTTCCATAGAAATAACTTTTTCTGGGGTGATAACCACCTCTGCCCCGCCCAATATGCCCGACATCAGTGATAAATAGCCACAATTACGCCCCATCACCTCAATCAAAAAGGCGCGGTTATGCGATGTGGCTGTGTCACGCAGACGGTCTAACGCATCCAAAATGGTATTTAGCGCCGTGTCTACCCCAATACTCATGCTTGTGCCATAAATATCATTGTCTATGCTGGCGGGAATCCCCACCACAGGGATACCAATGCGTTCCAACGCCATACCACCGCGCAAACTGCCATCGCCACCAATCACAATCACCGCTTCGATGCTATTTTCGTTTAATCGGCGCAAGGCTTTGCGTTGCCCTTGTTGGGTCTTAAATTCTTCATTGCGGGCAGTTTGTAAAATTGTCCCGCCTTTTTGTAAAATACCACTGACCTCACGGCTGGTCATCAAATTCATGTCGCCATTGAGCAACCCTGCATAGGCTTGGCGGATGCCATATACCTCTATCTCATAATGTAACGCCGTGCGGACAACCGCACGTATGGCGGCATTCATTCCTGGGGCATCTCCCCCGCTTGTCATGACAGCGATTCGCTTCATACCATATAGCTCCTAATGATGGAAACTGTTTTATAATCCACACACTACTATAGCACCACTAGGTTAAGCCGTATTTAGCGAATTTCTACAAAATTTAACGCGCAAACCATCTAAATTGACTATTTGCGATGTTGTTGCAATAGTTGTAAATAAGCATTATCAATAGATGATGATTGCATGTCATGAATTAATTTCGATAAATTGCCATAAAATAATAATTCACCCTGATGAACAACGATAATCTGGCTGGCTATTTGTTGAATATCTTCTAAGATATGTGATGAGAGCAAAATCAAACGCCCTTTCGCTAATTGAGATAATAATTGGCGAAATCGCTGACGTTCTTCAGGGTCTAACCCAGATGTTGGCTCATCCAAAATCAAAATTTGAGGGGCATTCAGCAATGTAATGGCAATTCCTAATCGCCGTTTCATTCCACCAGATAAGGTTCGAACAGGGCGGTTGCGTGCTGATTCTAAGTTCACTGCTTGTAAAACAGCTTCTATCTGACTGGTCCGATAAAGGCTATCATCCATTTTTTTTAGAAGTGAGAAATAATCTAAATTTTGTTCAACGGTCAATTCATTATAAAAACCGTTGGCTTGGGGCAAATAACCAATCATATTACGAATTTTGGCGCAATCTTGCTCAGATTTCACATTATTGTGATTCACCAGCACATCACCACGGCTTGGTTTAATCAACGTAGCAATAATACGCATGAGGGTGGTTTTACCCGCCCCATTCTCACCTACTAACCCAATAATACCATCTGATAAATACAAATTAATGTTTTTTAAGGCTTGAATGCCATCTGGATATGTTTTATCTAAATTCTGAATATGTATCATCTTTTTACCTTTGGCGGGTTGTATGTGCAAATATCCTTGATGCAATTACCCATAACATACCTATCTGAATAATTGCAGATAAGATAGGTATCATCAAGATAGGTGTAAAGACAACTGTTTCAGGAATTTCTTCTGCCACAAAAATCACGCTCAAAAATTGCCTATACCAATATTCCGTTGTTGTGGAGGCCATCATACCTGTAGGATATACGATATTCCCAACCAAACTACGGATAGTAGCAAGTTGTAATACGATGCAAACGATTATCGCCACTCCACGCAAAATAGCAACAGGAATACGATAAAAAATCGCGCCCATAAAAAAACCCATCACAGAAAGATAAATAGCGCCGGGTAGTAATCCAAATAATACAATACCCCAATAAGCCACTGTAAAATTGCCCAATAGCGCCATGTCACTAGTCGAAGCGATCATGCCCAAAATATACGGCAATATTGCACCCAACGTGACCGATATCCCCATCGCTAGACTGATGCCCATCGCCTTATATCCCAAATATTGCCGATGAGATTGAACCGAAAGACGCATATCTAGTCTAACAGACTCGGCATCACGCCATATAGCATCTATCATCAAAAATGGTAAAAAAATCATACCCATAATGGTGAGAGAATAAGTCGTACTAAGGATATGATAGGTCGTCCCATTTGTAAAACCCATTTCCCTAATAGTCCCAGCTACAACCAAAACACTAAATACACCCATCATACCAAATAAAATTAGGATAAATCCTTGGCGTAGGATAATGAAGGCTTCATAAATAGTTATAGCAATTTGCAATGATAAATCTTTTGTAATGCGTTGAATTATACTTTGAGAAGGCGCTTCTTCTAAGAATTTAGAAGATTTATGGCGTTTATATGAGGCACCGATGAGCAAATAATCTGTATTGGATGCAATTCTAAGTGCTTTGAGACCAAATCCAATCCCAACTAAAGAATAGCAAATTCGAGCAATCCACCAAATACTCGATGATAAGTCAGTTGCGCGGAATGTAATTGGGCTAATGATTCGCCAACTATCAGATACAGAAATTTGCGTCAAAAGAATAAATAGTAATAATGCGCCAATCTGCCCCAACCGGGCATCACGCCCTGCTATAATTGCAAATAATACAAGTCCAGTACAGACAATTAAAAATATCACACAACCAATAAATGTCACTACAAGTTCTGTATCTACTGTCCCCTTCATCAATACAACTGCCCCTAAAAGATATACAAGCATAAGCACAATAATGGTTAAAAAGCTGACAATCACCTTATCTTGAATAACCAATCTATATCCATAGGGTTGTGTGGCATGTATTTCAATCAAATACTGTTGTTCAGGCATGATAGTAGAAGATAATAATAAGGCAATCCCAAATAACACGATTATAGGCAAAAACCCAATCGCCAAATTAAACTGATAGCCAATATCTATTTCATCAGTAAAACGAAACCCTCCAGTTGCAAAGGAATATAACAATAACCCAAGTATCCCAATGATGATAATTATTGGATTTCGTTGTGTCCGCAAAATATGTGCATAAAAAACAGTTTTCATAGTTTTAAAGATTTTCTAATTAGGTAAAATTTTGCAATCACACCTACCTTTAAAGATAGGTGTGATTACTATTTAACCGCAATGTCTGACCCCACACCCAAAATTAGTCTGACAAGAACGTGACCAAGAGATTAGCTGTCCGCGATCATTCCAACAAGCACGCTCATGAGCTTGATGGACTGTTTGAACATTGAGTATCGGAAAACAATGACCTAAACAAGCACCACATGGATGATAATAATCAACACAGCATGTTGCACCGGGTCCGGGTATACAAGGAGAAACTTGCGAATTTGTAACTGATAAAGAAAATGCACTTACAGAAAGTGTTACGGAAGTTAATAACATCAATAACACCACGACTATAGGTAGTAATCTTCTAATACGAAATATCACTTTTGTCTCATCTCCTTAATTTACTTATGGAAAACCGAAAACAAGTTCATATGATTATCGGCTTAGGAGAACATTCCAATTTGGGAGTATTTTTTAATATTTTATCGCTGACATACGAGGCTAAAGCCTCTAGTCAGCCAGTACATCCCCCAAAATAGGCATAATTGTACTGGCTGACTAGCGCAAAGCGCGTATCTCAGCCACAAGGCAAAGCCCTGAAAGATATTTCTTTTTCTGAAAAATCATTTGGATTTAAAATCA
>DAOTUO010000123.1:0-16311 GCA_034436595.1 Anaerolineae bacterium
CCAACCCCGTGCGCCCTGTAGCGGGTGGTGCTTGTACAGTGGCATCATTCCTCACTGCGGCGGTGAATATCCGTGAATATCCCGCGCCAGATGCGCCTGTACTCGGTACATTAGACCCCGCCGTTCTGTATCCTGTATATGGCGTGGCTATGATTGGCACAGATGCGTGGTATGCGGTTGATGGTGGCTGGGTGAGTGGCATCGCCGTTGTGCTTGGTGGCGATTGCGGTGGCTTAGTCCGTATTACCACCCAAGAAATTGTCTTAAATGAACGTCCACAACGCCCCACACACGGCATTGTCCCAGAACAAGAATGTGTGGAAGTCGCTGGATTAGCCGTGCCATTCTGCTATATGGTATTGGTGGCGTATGCCGATGATGACAGAAATCCAGAAACACAAGGCTTGCAACCAGAGACCGAATGTGTGGATGTGGCGGGCTTGTCTGTGCCATTCTGCTATCTAAAATTAGTGGCGTATGCCGATGACGACAATGGCTCTACCAGTGGTTTGCAACCAGAGACCGAATGTGTGGCAGTGGCTGGCTTGGCTGCGCCATTCTGCTATCTAAAATGGGTCGCGTATGCCGATGATGGCAATGGCTCTACCAACGGCTTGCAACCAGAGACCAAATGTGTGGATGTGGCGACAGTCGCTGCGCCATTCTGCTATTTAGATTTTGTCGCCTATGCACCCGATAATGACGGCGCAACCCACGGCTTGCAACCAGAGACCAAATGTGTGGATGTGGCGACCGTGGCTGTGCCTTTCTGCTATATGGAACTTGTCGCCTATCCAGAAGATGACGGCGCGACCGGTGGCATTTCTCCAGAGACCAAATGTGTGGATGTCGCCACCATCAATTTCCCCGTTTGTTATACCATCCTCACCGCCAGACCCAATGACGATGGCGCGACCAGTGGCTTGCAACCAGAGACCACCTGTGTGGATGTGGCGACCGTGGCTGTGCCATTCTGCTATTTAGATTGGGTGGCATACCCCAATGATGACGGTGCGACCAGTGGTTTGCAACCAGAGACCGAATGTGTCGAAATTGCGACTGTAGCCATGCCGTTGTGCTATTTAATTTTGACTGCCAGTGTGGATGATGATGGCGCGACCAGTGGCTTAGTCCCAGAGACCGAATGTGTGGATTTGCTCGGTCAACAGGTGTGCTACCTCAAACTCACCGCTTATGCCCCAGATAATGATGGTGCAACAAGCGGACTTTCGCCAGAAAACCGTTGTGTGATGCTGGCTGGTTCTAGCCAATATTTCTGCTATACCATTTTGGTGGGACGTGTGCCAGATGATAGCAATGCCGTCCCTGTGAATACAGGCGATGGTGGCGTGCCAAGCACCTTTGACCCCAACAGCGTCCCTACCTGTGACGAAGTGCGCGACGAAATTTTTGCTTCGCATAGCACCGAATGGCGCAGAGAAGGTGAGTATGCTGTGCAATATCTCATCATTAACCCCGATGTGCCATTGCCAGAACCCCGTCCCTGTGTAGATGTGGCATATACCTATACATTAAAAAATGTAATCATCTCTAGCGCACAACCCACCGCGCAAACCCGCGAACACGTTTTGCTGGCGCGTCAGGTTGGCTATGCAAGCTGGCCCCCCAATGGTTGGGAAGCCTTTGACCTAACTGACGGCGAAGAACCTGTGCAAGCGTTGTTGTTGCCTGCGGTGCAAACAATCCGTGAAGCGGCAAGACGTCCTCATGCGGCAGAATTTCATGATAGTGTGAGAACTGCCCGTGAATTGGGGAGTCAGGATGAAACTGCTCGCATTGGGAAAGGCACAAGAGCGGTTATCCGTATAGATTTCTTTGGGCAATCTGCCACAGATGCCAATGGCAACATGGTCTTTACCTTAAATCCGGGGGGTGGCTTAGAAGCCGCTTACATCAAATATGGCGATATTAAAGGCGAATAGCTTTAATCCTCATTTGCCTAATCTTTAACGCACAAGGGGCTTGCCAAGCAAGCCCCTTGTGTTATTTACCCCGCAAATTCTTTTGGATGCACCGCATGTAACCCGTCTATGAGCCGATGCGCCTTGCCAACACGCTCGGCGGGACCAATCCCCACCGCATAAAACCCGCCTGCCAGTGCGCCATCCACCCCTGCCTCGGCATCTTCAAACACGATACACGCTTGTGGTGGCAATCCCAAGCCACCCGCCACCCACACAAATAAATCGGGGGCAGGTTTGGCATTGACCACGCTATAGCCATCGCCTATCACATCAAATAATCCCAAAATGCCCATGCGCTCACATACCAAACGGGCGTTTTTGCTGGCGCTCCCTAGTCCTAGCTTAAAACCCATTTCGCGGGCGATTTTCAGAAAGTCATGCACGCCTTCTAACAACGCTTCTGGTGTGATTTGGTTCACATAATCCAGATAATACGCATTTTTGCGCGTCATCATCGCTTCTATTTCTGCCTCTGGACGGGTTGCCCCCTTGAGGACGAGTTCCAAACTGGCACGGCGGGGCAACCCGCGCAACGCCTCATTATCTTCACGGGTAAAAATTAAGCCTTCATCGTCTGCCAATTTTTTCCACGACAAATAATGATATTCTGCTGTGTCGGTGATGACACCGTCTAAATCGAAAATCAGACCCTTCATGATTAGTCATTCCCCTTTTATATCAAATGTATATGGCACGCCATGATGCTCTACTGTGAATTTTACCCGTCGCCAATGGGCGGGCAAGTGCGGATTCACCACTGGCTTACCCATGTCGTCTAAAGATAACCCGCAAAATCCGAATACAATCGCCTGCCATACCCCGCCACATGAGGCGGCATGAATGCCATCATGCACATTGCCTTTGTGGTCATCGAGGTCAATGGTGGCGCTATAGATAAACAGGTCATACGCCTCATCTATCAGCCCCAACCGTGACCCCACCCACGCATGGATAGACGGACTGAGCGATGAGCCGTGGTCAACCACAGGCAAATACGCATCCCAATTTCGCAGACGAAACTCTTTATCACCCACGGCATCGCCTAAAATTGCCATGAGCATCACCACATCGGCTTGTTTGATGACTCGTGTGGATTGCATTTGGTGTTGCCCCAGCATCCAATCCACATTTTTGGTGCGTGGGGTATAATCTGCCAGATTAAACGGCTTGAGGCGGTCAAAAAATCCCTCAAATTGCTCCAATACCCCGCCATGCTCATCGCTGTGGGGGATATACATCTTCTCTGCAACCAAATACCACAACGCGAGTATTTCTTGGGTGATGCCTAAGTCGTGTGATAGGCGCTCGGCGTGGTCGGAATGTGTTTTATGAATCCAGTCGAACAGGGCGAGTGCTTCGCGCAGATGCCAGCGCACAAGGCTATTAGTGAATACGCTGTTATCCACATTTTCGTGATATTCATCGGGTCCGATTTGCATTTTTAACTCATAACGGTCTTTTTCCGCGTTAAATTCGGCACGAGCTCCCCAGAAAAGGGCGGTATCCAGCACCATCTCTGCGCCATAATTCAACAACCACTCGTCATCGCCTGTCCAGCGCCAAAATTGCAAAATCGCATAGGCAATATCCGATGAGATGTGCTGTTCGTTATCCCCCGTCCAAATGCGGATTTTTTCCCCTGTGACGGGGTGGGGGTCTGTCCAACGCGGGGTGGTCTCTTCGCCCGTATCGGTGCTTTCCCACGGGAACAGCGCGCCCAAATAACCCGCTTCTTTGGCTTTGGCACGCGCCCCCGCCAGATTGTGATACCGATACATCAGCAGGCGCTTGGCATAGTCTGGATACGACAGGCTAAACGGTGGGAGCATAAATAGCTCTGTATCCCAAAACACATGCCCCTTATAGCCATAACCACTCAGCGTTTTGGCGGCGAGGCTCACGCCCTCATCCGATTGGGGTAGGGCGATGAGCAGGTGATACATGCAAAACCGATATGCCCTTTGTGCCACTTCATCGCCTTCAATAAGGATGTCCATCTTATGCCAATGACGCGCCCATGCGCTATCATGTGCCAATTTGAGCGCATCATAGCCTACGTCCATGGCGTTGGTCAGGCTTTGGATAGCCATTTGACGTGGTGTGGTGGTGTCGCGGGTGGTATGAACCGTCACATATTTGGTCACCACCACTTTTTCATTATGAGTGAGCATAAAATGGGTGTGTTGTGAGGGCATATTGGGGGTGTAATCATCCGATTCAATCATGACCTGCTTATCCAGATGAATCGCAGAAGCAAATGCCACCTCATACCCACTTTGGTCGGTTTTCCCCACAAATTCAATCTTATCTGGCATCACATAGGTATTATGTTCTGCCCAATGCGAAATGCCATTGGGGTTGGTTTGCGTGGCATCTAACACACTGTCCACACGGATATGATGCGTCCCTTCACTGAGTGGCTGAATGAGCAGGCGAATCGCTAGGATATGTTGATTGTCCATGCTGGCAAATCGCTCAAATGCGAGTCGTAGGCGTGTGCCTTTGGGTGATAACCACAATATCCCGCGCCAGAGTGTGCCTGTTTTCATATCCAAGACGCGCTCATAGCCCATGATAATGCCACTGCTCAGGCTAAAAATTTCGTCATTGATAGTGATGCGGAGTATGAGCGCGTTGGGCATCGCTACTAATTCGGGGACAAGTTGCCCTTCCTTATGGTTAAATATCCCCGCCAAGAGAGTGGTAGAGGCATCGCCCGCATACCCTTCTTCAAATGTGCCACGCACGCCTAATAAACCGTTGCCGATGGTGTATATGGTCTCGGTGTGGGGCAAATCGCCCTTGCGGAAAGGGCGCTCGATGAGTTGCCATTGTCTTGATTCAAACTGAGTCATCGTCCATGCCTTTTCTATGATTAAATTATGCCTATATTGCTGATAAATCGTTTTACTAGTCACCATTTTTTTAGGCAGACGGATTATTGCTGTCTGCCTAGTGTGGATTTTTATTCTGTTGTGGATGCGATATATTGTCGCGCCCCATACACTGCAACGTAAGGTTTTTTATCCCCACCCCAACCCCTCCCCATCGAATGGGGAGGGGCTAAAACTTCGCCTAGAAGTGGTTTTCACCCCCTTTCCCCACTCGGTGGGGATAAGGGGGCAGGGGGGATAGGGGATGTTTTAGTTGTTAAGTTGCTACACATAGGGTGCAACATGTTGCGCCCTCACAGCGTGCCATTCCCCGTCCATGGGGCTTGTTGCCTACAAACTACTCTCGCGCACGATTAATTCTGGGGCAATCAGGTCGCATAACCCGTCATTCGTCCCACCGTCTAATTGCTGTGCCAATAATCTGGCAATTTTTATCGCCACCTGTTCCACAGGCTGGCGCAATGTCGTGAGGGGTGGGTGGATAAATTGGGCGATGGGGTGGTCGTCAAATCCGACTACCGCCAATTTTTTTCCGTGTAGGGCAATCCACCGCAACACCCCCGTCGCCAACATATCGCTCACACACACGATGGCGGTGGGCGGGTTGGGCAGTTGCATGAGCGCATCGGTGGCAAAATAGCCGTTATCCACGCTATTTATTTGCCGATTGATAAAGTCCTCACGCGGGATAATCCCATGTTGGTCGAGTGCCGCCAAATATCCCTCCACCCGTTCTTGACCACTGGCAGATTCGACATCCCACGCCACAACCGCAATGCGCTCATGTCCATTTTGGATGAGGTGGCGCGTGCCTTCATACATGCCTGCCCGCCCATCCACATCCACCCAATGCACCACATCGTCCATCGGTGACAAACTGCGCCCAAATGCCACAAACGGGACACCCGCATCGTGTAAAAATCGGAAACGCACATCATTTTTGACGGTATACGACAGCACAAACGCATCCACATGCTGACCATCTATCATATCGGCATACGGGGCGGTATCGGTGTCATTGGGCGATGTGAATAACAACAAGTGACGATTTTGCTTTTCGATTTCGCGCATCAGGTAATACGTGAATTGCTCCAAAATGGGGTTATATTCTGGGCGGGTATTGGCACGCGCATAACCAATCACACGCGATTGCCGGTCACGCAAATTTCGCGCCCGCACATTACGCGTATAGCCCACTTTTTGCACCACATCTAGCACGCGCTGGCGTGTCTCTGGGCTGATATTGCCCTTATCATTGAGAACCAACGATACTGTGGCGGGCGACACATTGGCTAATTGAGCCACTTCTTTAATAGATGGCATGGCGATATTATCCCTCATCCATTCGGTTACGATACGCTTCTAGCTGAATCAAGACGGCAGATGTGCCTATCGCGCCGATGGTGCTGATGGTCATAACCAACCACAGCGCCACCAACAACGTACTGATGAGGCATATCACGCCAATTACACCTAGAATTATGAGGGTGAATAGCGGATTTTGCAAAACGAAAATTACCGCATTGTTGGTCGCGCCCATGAGGGATGGCGTTTGCATCTCATAATAAAATGTCCATGTCACCAAAAAGACCCCAAGCCAGATGAATGTCGCGCCCCACCATGCCACCCGTAAAAACAGGGTGAGTGGGTCTGATGTGGCGGTATAGGTCGATAGATTGGTAAAATTGACCACCACGAATATCGCATGAACCGCGCCCCAGGGCAATGATCGCCAAAAATTGGCTTTGAATGTCACCCAAAACAAATCGAGGTCGGCATTGGCTGGTGATGTTTGTGCCTCATGACACACTTTGCATAACGCGCTCCATGCGGCGGGGATGGTAACGATGGGTAGGCTGGCGGCAATAAAGGCGAGATTCGCCCAAATGTAGGTGTATCCTTTTTGCCACACATCTTTTATGCCCCGCCACACGGCGCGTAATGCCAACATGATTTTTCCTTATTTTTTAATCGGGTGGCTGACATAAGTAATCGGTCGTTAGTCTTTGCAAAAGCGTTTTGACCCCGCTCCAATTTTTTGGGGAGGGGGGCTAAAACAGCGCCTAGAAATGGTTTTTACCCCCTTTCTCCACGCAGTGGGGATAAGGGGGCTGGGTTTTAAGATGTTAACGTTTCTATTTTCTTTCGACCTTCTACATACAATGGTAACGGATGTGATACTGATTGTTAGTAAATAAAGACGGTGTAAAATAGCTTGTCATTCTATGGCTGACTAGCGGCGGTACGCCTCGTATGTCAGCCACAAAAGATACACCGTATTAAAAAAACTAACTTACATTATCACGTCCCTACGACCACCAACACGGTTATATAATTGTAGGGACTGCCGCCCATTAGCACCTAATAAATGCCATTTTGTGAAATGGCAACGCGCCATATACCGTCCCGACACGCCTATAATGGCGCTGATTATCCCTTTAGCCCGCTATAGCTAATGCCTTCCACAAAATAGCGTTGGAAGAAGAAAAATATAATCGCCAGTGGCACAGTCGTAATCACCGCGCCCGCGAGGAACGTATTCCATTCGAGCGTCTCGCCAAATTGTCCGCGCAATTGTGCCAAGCCCAACGGCAGATTATGTTTGCTGGCATCGCCACCGACAATAATCAATAAGTCCATGAAATTATTCCACGTTCCCTGAAAACTAAAAATGGCGAGTGCTGTGAGTGCTGGTGTTGCCATTGGCAAAACCACCCGAAAGAACAATGTAAAGCGTGTCGCCCCATCCACCATTGCCGCCTCTTCCAATTCTTTGGGGATGGATTCAAAGAACTGCTTCATCAGAAACACACCAAAGGCATCGGCACCTAGTGTAATCACCACCCCCTGATACGTATTGATGAGTCCCAATTGTTGTAAGATGATAAAGCGCGGGATGAGCAACACGACCCCCGGTATCATCATCGTCCCCAAAATGAGGAAGAAAAACGCGCGGTTGCCAAAGAAATTAATCCGTGCCAGCGCGTATCCCGCCAACGAATCGAATGCGAGACGCAAAATGGTGACTGCACTTGCATAATACACAGTGTTCAGCACCCACAAGCCCAGATTATATTCAAAGACGTTGTTATACCCTTCTAGGGTGGGATTGAAGGTGATGGTGGTGGAGGTGGCATCTATGGGGAAGGCGCTACCGCCTTCTGTCCGACAATCTGCCCCAAAAGGTAGCGCGGGGATAAATACCTGTGGGCGTTGTTGCACCACCGCCCGGCATTTGAACGAATTGGCAAATGTGAGGACAAATGGCATCGTTTGGAGCAAGGCAAAAAGCACCAAAATGCTCACGGCGATGATCCCAAATGTACGTCCACGCACCGCTTTGCTGATGAGTGGTTTACGTTCTGGTTGCATGTCTATACTGGAGGCTGTCATCGTCATATCTCCTTATTCTACCGCTTTTTCGGTGGTGAACAGGCGCTGAACCATCGTAAATGCAAAGATGATGACGAATAGCACCAATGCGGTGGTCGCCGCCAGCCCCATCTGCGAGTTATTGAACCCGTTCTGATACACAATATAGGCAATCGTGAGGGTGGTCTTGGCGGGTCCACCACTGGATATGACATATATTTGGTCAAATACCTGAAATGTGCCAATGAGTCCTAGCGTCACCACAAAAAAGATCGTGGGGGCGAGCAATGGCACAGTGATTCTGCGGAAAGTTTGCCAACTGGTCGCGCCATCAATCGAAGCCGCTTCATAGACCGATGACGGAATATTTTGCAACGCCGCCAGAAAAATCACCATCAATGTGCCGATGGTCGTCCATGTGTTGAGAATCATGATGGTCATCATGGTCACACTGGGACCGCTGACCCATTCCCACGCGCTAAGTCCTGCGATATTGGTATCTGCCCAGCCACCCACCGTACTGCGGGTAATGCCGATGAGTCCCAAAAAGTTGTGGATAACCCCGTTGGGGTCGTTGAGCCATGTCACCGACTCATAATTGGGGAAAATCGTCCCAATCAGCATATTGACCAGCCCGCCCCGTGTGAACATCCACATAAAAATAATCGAAATCACCACCGATGAGGTGATGGACGGAAAATAAAAGGCGGTGCGAAAAAATCCCTTGCCCTTGAGCCATTTCTGATTGACGATGACCGCCAACAAGAGCGCCAAGATGGTTTGGACAGGCACAACGCCTAGCACAAAATACACCGTATTTTTGAGCGACAAGAAAAAATCGCGCTGGGCTGTTCCGGGTTTGAGGAGTAGCGCATTATAATTGTTGAGTCCGATGATGTTAAAATCTTGATTCAGACCACCAATCATGCGCTCTGGATTGTTAATCGTCACCGCATCGGAAAATTCTGATGGCGGAATGGTCACTGTGCCACGCGCCAAATTGCCCGCTCGTCCCAATGTTTCATCCAAAGCGGTGATGGGAATCATAACACTTTCCCCAACACCAGCAGGTAACGTCACCGATTCTGTGCTGACAAATTGGATGCTCAAATTGCCCACTGTCGAGATGGTTAGCCCTGCCGGTGGTGGGGCAGATTCATCTACGACATCTTCGTCTGTGGACACAATGCGCCCGTTACCTGACGTAATCGCAACATCTTCAGAAATATTGGTAATCGTCACCGAATAGCCACCGACCTCATCTATGATTGGATTCGTGACCGCAAAAATACCCCGCAAATTACGCTCGACAACGGTTTGCCGGTTGTTGAGTTCCTCTAATATCTCGGCTTGCTCGATGTTGGCGGGGGTGATATTGGTGGTGATACTCTCGCCCGCCTCAAGCGTAAATACATCTTCCATCGTGAAAGTGACAACCTCCTTTTCACTCAACCCGCGCATGTTTGTGCCTGCGGGGATGGTGATGGCTTGGTCGGTTTGGTTGGTAAATTCGACCACGCCCGATGCCGATTGTGATTGTTGCCCCAGAGGGGTGATGCCACTCCAATCGGTTAGGCTGATGAACAGTGCAAATATGATGGGAATGATAAGAAATACAATAAAAATAAACATGGCAGGCAACATAAATAGGTAGCCTGCCATGTTGTCTTGCACACGTTTTTGAAAATGGCTTTGGGTACGAGGGATGGGTATGGGCGTAGTCCCCGCTTGTGTGGTCATCGTTTGCCCCTTATATATATGAACAGTTTTATCAAGAAAATTATATCAAATGTCCGATGTGAAAGTTTTTTTGTACCATCATTCACTTAGTCGGTGTTTGTGTGGCTGACATACGCGCTTTGCGCTAGTCAGCCAGTACAATTCTGCCTATTTTGAAGGCTGTACTGGCTGACTAGACCCGTTAGGGTCGTATGTCAGCCACAAAAGATATTCCGTATTTAAAGACTAACGTGCATCAGTGGGTAGGGCTATTCTGTTTCCATGCCCATGACTTCCATCGCAATGACTTCGACTTCTGCTAAGACGGCGGCGGCATCAATTTCGCCCGCAAAGGCGCGTTGTAATGCGGCATTAAAGCCATCTACGTAAGGACCAAAGCCAACGGGGAGTTTCCATGGGAAGCTATAGTCGCCACCCGCCACAAATGCGTTGACATCTACGGGGTCAAAGCCTTTGCCTTCGGTGCGGGGAACCCACACATCCACATAGGCATCTGCTACCGATGGACGGGTTGGCATGGGTCCAAAGCTCACTTCGGTGGTCGCCAATTGACCCGCTTCGTTGGTCAAGAAATTAACCAATGCCCAGCTTTCTTCGAGATTATCATTTTCTGCGCCTACACCATAGCATACAGTGAAAGCCATTGTTGCTTTGCCAACGGGACCAGCAGGCAATTCGACTGCGCCCCAATTGAGTTCTGGGTAATTTTCGAGCAAGAAGTTGATGACCCAGTTGCCTTCCATCGCCATCGCAACACCAGCTTCACCAAATGCCTCGCCACCCCAGCCAGCATCTACCATATCGGGGGTGCCACCAATGCCGTTGGCGCTAAAGCTGATATAAAATTCGAGTGCTTGCAGGGCGGCTTCGTCGTTCATCACATATTCGCCTGTGATTTCGTCAAAGATTGCGCCACCTGCTTGATAGAGCAATGGCAACCAGCGTTCAAAGTTGGGGGGTGTGACCAATCCCAACACGCCATCAGCAGTGAGGGCTTCGGCGGCGGCATACAAATCGTCCCATGTCCAATCATTGGTGGGGTAGTCCAGCCCTGCGGCATCGAACAAATCTTTATTATATTGTAATGCCATGGTGCTAAAGTCTTTTGGTGGGCAAAAGAGTGTGCCATCTTCGGTGAAAATATCGAGTAAGGCGGGATAGAACCCTTCTTGGTCTTCGATAAAATCTTCACCAACAGAGACAACATCCGCCGCCACCCAATCGGGTAGTTTGGAGCTATCAATGTAGAACACGTTTGGATAATCGCCACTCGCAAAGGCGGTTTGCATTTGCACGGTGTGGTCTGTAGAAATTTGCCAATCTACGGCGATACCAGTTTCTTCTGTGAATTGCGCCAATAGTGTGTTGAGTGTTTCTGTTTCTTCTGTGCTAGATGACCAGCCCGCCAAAACGAGGGTGATGCCTTCTTCTTCTTGGGCAAATATGCCACCCACAAGGGTAAAGAGGCTTGCTAATAACACAAATAAGACTAAAAAGCGACTGCGTTTCATAGGTGTTGCTCCCTTCAAAACAGATTTAAGTTAACTTTTACCGACTATTTACCTGTTTAATAACAAGTAAAACGATTTACTAAATCGTTTTACCATATTAACACCCCATTAGGAATCGTGCTACTGTCTCTCATCATTTACTCATCTTTTGGGATAATGTTGATGCAGATTCGGGTGCATCAACAGGGGTTTGTTTGTGGGGCAGTGGGGATAATCAAAATATCCGCAATTGCTGATTGGGAAAATCTTCGGCTTCATCGGGAATTTCTTGTCCACCAAACAGCCGATATTTATCGTCAATCGTGCCAGATTGCAGACGGGCGTGTATCATCTCATAATAGTCTGGGTCTAATTCTGCCGATATAAAGTGTCGCCCCAATTTATGACAGAGAGCCACTTCAGAGCCACTGCCACCAAACAGCACCAGCACATTATCTCGCTCTTGGGTGCAACTGAGGATGAGCATTTCTGCTAATTTTTGGGGAATTTGGCAGGCATGAAACGTCTTTTCTTTAGACACATTTTTCACGAGGTCATAATAAAGCCAGCTATAGGGCATTCTCCCTTTTGACCCGTTGGCGATATTTTGTTGAATCCGTTTGTCGGTTGGGTTTTGATAGGGAAGGGCGATTTGGTCTTTATAAAACCGATTATCCTTGCTTTTGCGGGCGTGCAAAATGCTCCGATGCGCGGTGGTGAGGCGTTTGGGGGTGTGTCCTACATTGGTATTATAGACCCACACATAATCTTGCACATCATAGGCGGCATCATCCAGATATTTCACCCGCAAATGGGCATTTTGCTTGGGATAATTTATCATATACAGGTTGCCATCATCGCGCAAAACACGCATGGCTTCTTGGGTGAGCGCAATATACCATTCGATATACGCATCAAACTCGCGGGTATACGATTTTTGGTTGTACTTGATACCCACATTATAATCGGGGTCACCATAGACCATATCCACGCTGTTATCTGGCAATTGACGCAAGACTTCCATGATGTCGCCAAGATGCACATGGTCTATAAATTGGGGCGGGATTGTGTTGGTCATAATTCTGTCCTCACGAGTTGATAGGTACGTTTTTTCTGTAAGTAAATAGATGCCAATTGGGTTGGCTCGGTGAATGTGTATTGATATAACCGAAGCCGATTGGCAGATATATCGCGTAGCACATAACAACAATTGACTTGTTGAATGGGAATATTATAAAGATCACGTAAATTGAGATAATAGCCGAAGGGCAAAATATAGTTGATAAACGGCAAAATTGGATGAAAAGCCATTTTTTGCCTCAAATATGGTGACAATGCCGTTTCGTTCAACGGTTAAATCAATCTCAATTTGTTGGTTTTTGAGACTGACAAGGGTTTGGTCAATCCAATAATCACCTGATAATTTCGTCCGTCTCGCACCATAACGATTGAAGACTGCTTGAGGGTTATCATACAAAAAATCTTGTAAAATCTTCTGATTGTTGATAAAAGATAGCACGGTTGATTCGCTGGTATCTACATGATTGAGTAGACTGGGTGAATAGGGCTTTTCGATGTGTTCATCGGCTGTGATAGGTTCAAAAAGATGATAGCCCGTGTTTATTCCGCGCACAAATTCATGCCATCCCTTGCCAAGATGAATCACAAAATAATCTTGTGCGATAAGTTCCTCTGGTAAGACCGAGAGATGGTCTATTTTGGTTGCATCAAAAGGATTGCCAAAACCGATTTCTTCTGAGATTTGCTTGACATGTTTATTATGAAAACGAAAATCGCTTTTATTGACACATTCCTCAAACAATTTTAGCAAAACTTGTTTCTTTTTGCTCATCACATACCCTTAGAGACATCCGATCTAAAATAATTATATCATCAAATATCATGGCAATGAGATGGACATATTATGTTGATTATTTTCTATGAGAGGATGTCTGAAATAATTAAAATGCTTCCCGAAATGCCCCGACCTGATTTAATTTCGCGTATCTGGCAACGATTTGCTCGGTTCAGCGGCATAATCTCTCCTCAACACAACGATTTCGCCACTTAATTGGCAAAGGTATTGATCCTAAAATCTTAAGTTTCTAAACGATGATTATCGGTTATACTTAATTATGAATCTAGTTGAATATTCAAAAACTATGAGAGTTAGATAGGAATATTGTAGTAAAATCTTGGACTATCGTAAACATTACAAATTCAATTGTACAACAAATTCTAACGAATAGTAATCCTATGGAGTGATAAAAATGGAACTTTTTTCTTTGGTGTATGTCAGTTTTGCCTCGCATTTGATGACCGATAAAGATCTCGAAGAAATCCTTGTTGTAGCCCGCAAGACGAATGAAAAACTTCATATTAGCGGTATGTTGCTCTATCGTAATAGGTTTTTTATTCAGGCAATAGAAGGCAAGCAAAATGATGTTATGGCATTATACGAAAAAATCCGTAACGACCCCCGCCATAACAATGTGATAATCGTAGATACCCTCAGCATTACAAAACGCGCCTTTATTGGATGGCACATGGGGTTCAACAAGTTATCAGATACCGCCCCAGATGGTATCGAAGATGACGGCTATACCGATTTCTTAGATAACCCCACCACCGAGTATTTTACTGCCCAGCCAGACCGCGCCAAAATTTTACTCAATTCTTTCAGAGACCAAATTTATTTTTGATACGTCTGGTGTAAAATTTCAAAATGGGTCAATTCGCTTCGTCAAGGGGTTAAAAATATACTTGGGCTATATCATGGGGAAAATGCGAATTCTTATAATCAACCAACTGTCTCATCAGATAGTTGCTTATAGCATTTAGGGTTTGCATCATCCTCCAATAATTTGATATGATATGGGCATTATATAGCAAAAAAGAGGCTTATTAGCCTCTTTTTTGTTGTGAATATTCTTTTTCGGAAGTGGCGGGATTCGAACCCGTGATCTCCACCTTGACAGGGTGGCATGTTAACCGCTACACCACACCTCCATTTGAATATGATATTATTATAGCAGAGCAACAGCGATTGTCAAGGCAAATATTTACTATTTATCACAAGGAGCATTGCATTTATGCCCATCGGCTTTATTTTTGATTTAGACGGGGTACTCACCGATACCAACGCGCTACAGTTTATGGCATGGCGTAAAATTGCCTCTTTAGAGGGTGTGCTATTTAAGCCAGAATATGAAAATCTCTTTCGCGGATTGCCTCGTCATAAGTGTCTCGACCTATTGCTCGATGGCAAGCCTGTTACAGATGCCCACCGCGCCTATCTGATGCACCTCAAAGACAGTTATTATATCGAATCGGTTAATCGGCTCACGCCCAACGACCTCTTAGATGGGGTGGGTGAATTTTTGGGACGGGCACAAGCACAAGGCTTGGTATTGGGACTCGCCTCATCATCCAGACGCGCCCATGATGTATGTGTGCGCTTGGGTATTCTGGACTGTTTTATGGCAGTGGGGGATGGTAGCACGGTGGTCAATCACAAACCCGCACCCGATATTTTTTTGTGGGTGGCGGGGCGTATGGGCATATCACCTCAGACCTGTGTCGTATTTGAAGATGCCAGTGTCGGTGTGCGTGGGGCGCGTGCGGGTGGATTTTGGGTGGTGGGTCTTGGTGAACCACAAATTGTTGGTGAGGCGCATCAGATTTATCCTAGCCTCGCGCAGATTGCCCCAAATGACTGCCTACCACCGTTTGCATAGGATATTTGTCGGGTTAATTCATGATAAATATAACCGCATACCGATATAAAACACCGCTATAATGAAAATGAGTCTGGCTATGTATGAGGATATATAAATGAGCATGATGAAAAAAATATTGGTTGGATGGATAGGATTCATGACGATACTCGGCATGACTGCCTGTGGGAATACCCCGCCAGCAGTGGTGGCGGATAGCGAATTTGTCCCGCAAATATCGGCTTATGACCTCACCGCAACGGCGTTGTGCATTGTAAATACCGATGAAGCCCGCCGCGAGCTATTTGGCTATAAGCTCTATGGCTCACCGACACCAGACCCGCTCCGCACACCCACGCCCACCCCGCAATATGTGGTGAATCTGACAGGCGACCCACGCAATGGCGAAACACTCTTTCATGGCGATGCCGATTGTGCCTTATGCCATAGTGTGACCGATGACGAGACCATCATCGGACCCTCATTGCAATTCATCGCGGGGCGGGCAGGGTATATGCGCCCAAATATGTCTGCGGATGACTATCTCACAGGGGCGATTTTGTATCCAGAGTATTATATCCCCACACGCGGACGGGCGGGGATTATGCCCACCACCTACCAACAATTATTTACCCCCCAAGAAATTGCCGATGTAGTGGCATATTTGCTCACCTTACAATAAAATAGTCCCATATTATTTTATACGGTTGCTGTGAAATGAAATTGGCAAAACAGGCATATTTTGATAGATTGAGTACACACCTCGCACGCCGACAGGCGCTGAAGCACAATACCGTTAAATTAGCGCGTAAAAACAGCCCCTATCCACCCATCCTCCTTATCCCCACTGCGTGGAGAAAGGGGGAGAAAACCGCCATTCGGAGGTAAAAAGTCCCCTCTCCATGCAATGGGGAGGGGATTTTGGGGTATGTACGGGCGGATGCAGGGACGACATTCTTGTTGTCCTTTAGTCTCGTATGTCAGCCACAATGCAAATCTCCTAAAGGACTATCTTTTTCTGAAAAATCATTTGATTTCAAAATTGTTGCTCCATTAGTACAGATAAATCTAGTTGACAAAGTAATACGAATACTATAGTATTCATAATAAAGAG
>DAOTUO010000124.1:0-20121 GCA_034436595.1 Anaerolineae bacterium
TTTAAGCTGATAATTGACTTGAAAATGCTTATCCATTGAAATTTGAAAATCATTTGAATTCAAAATAGTTGTTCCATTAGATGTCGCTGATGAGACAAATGGGGTTGGACCGTTATACGAAACGCTCAAATGGAATCAAGTGAGTTATTTAACGCCAGTGACAAGAAGTGGCTCCACCATTAGGATCGATGCCGCGAAAAATAACCCTGAACAAGTCGCGCTATTGTTTAATTGCAAGACAACCCTTGTCGAAACATTCAAAAGCCTTTATTCAGATACGTTTGAGTTTGAAGGTAATCGCTGTGTCAAACTTGATATGAATAATTATGAACAAGTAGAAACTATCAGACATTGCATTATGATGGCGTTGACAGATCATCACAATAAACCTTAGCGGAATCGCGTAAAAAATGGGCATAATTCATAGAATACATGCCCATTTATCACTTTTATGATTTTTGTGTTTCATCACCTTCATCGGGTGGCGTTTCGTCTATGGTTGGTGCTATATCGGGCGGTGGCATTGCCATAATCGGTTCTTCTGGATTGACTTCGCCCATGTGTGTGGCGACTATCGGCGTTTCGATAATCGGCTCTGATATTGGTGGGACATCCACAACCGACATGGCACGTCTGCGTAATGAACGTACTTCTGGATACAAATTCAAAAAGCGTACCCCCAATGTGAAGGCTGTCCAGCTATAGGCGACAATGCCTATCGCCACGCCCCATTCCACAAGGGCAGGGGAGTAGGTGTTGATGGGGAATACATCACGCACCCCTGGCGACCAATCCATTGGGATGACAAACCCAGATAGGGTAACATTCCAGCGATTGATGACCAACCCCGCAATAATCATGAATGCACCCAACATCAATATATTGTGGTTGCGCCGCATCCGCCCCCAAAGCATGATAATTGCAGGCACAAGCGCCCCAAATAGCACCTCCCCAAACCAAAAGGTGAAATTATACGGGGTGTTGGCATCCAAAATTTCGACACCCAATGCCCTATCGGGTACATGGCTATAATAACTGGTCGCCGCCCAACTCCATAGTTTGAGATACAGATAGGCAAGGCAGGCAAACCCCACCAACCGCGCCACACCCGTAATAATATTACTTGGCACCATCTCTTTATGGAGCAATTTGCCTGTGAGGAGGGTGACTAATAAGGTGAGTGCCGCCCCAGCCGCCACCGCCGATAGAATGAATAGCACAGGCGCACTCGGTGAATACCAAATGGGGCGAGCAGTCAAAATGCCATAAGTCGCGCCCAGTGATGATTGATGCAATAGCGATAATCCCATCCCAAACACGGCGGCAAGGGGCATGAGGCTATGGAGGCGGTGGCTGAGGCGTTGCGCCAATTTATATTTGCGTAAAAAGGTGCTTTCGATAATAATCGGCACGAGTTCCATCACCAACACGCTACTATAAAGCACCACGCACATGGTAATTTCCCATAATACCGAGTGGACATTCCAGTAAATAATGGGGTGATAAAAACGGTCTGGTCTGCCGATGTCTATAAAGAGTGCCAGCATTGCCGATGAATAGCCCAATAGCCCCACCAAAACGGCGGCACGGGCGATGGCTTCGTATTGCTTCATCCCAAAAATATAGACCGCCGCCGATAGGGTGAATGCCCCTGCACCGAGCGCAATCGCAGATAAATCCAGTGTAATCCACAACCCCCATGGCAGGGCATTGGTGAGGTTGGTCACACCCAATCCGTTGAGGAGGACATGAAGCCCACTGACCAAGCCGATGCCTAATGCGCCGATGAGTCCTGTCATCCACACTAAAAAGAGTGGGGAATAGCGTCCATTTTTGGGTGGTGTGACCACCGATACATAGAGTGGTTCTGCATGTGTCGTCATATCACAATAATCCTTCTGGTGGAATATAATAGACACTGGGTTCTGTGCCTAAATCTTCGCGTAGGCGCAAAGTTGGTCGGCTGTTGATAATTTGGGCGACATTGCTATTGGGGTCTTTGAGGTTGCCAAAATGACGGGCTTTGACGGGGCAAATATTCACACAGGCGGGGGTGGCTTCTGGGTCTACGCCAGGGGTTAGATTGTTTGCCAAGCCATAATCAATCCGATGCACACAGAATGTACATTTTTCCACCACACCACGTTGTCTGCGTGGGACTTCTGGGCGACCCCATTCGGGTACAAGCGGATTTTCTTCGTTGCGTTCATACCAATTAAAGGTACGTGCGCCATACGGACAGGCGGTTTGGCAATAACGACACCCGATACACTTCTCATAATCCATCATGACCAGTCCATCGGGGCGGGTATATGTTGCACCCACTGGACACACTTCCACACACGGCGCATTATGACAATGCAAGCAGGGGCGCGTGACATGAAATATATCACCTTGTGGTGTTTCGTCCTCAACACGGATATTCCAGCGCATTTCTGGCGTGGTATCGTTGGTCGCTTGGCAGGCATACACACAATAATCACACCCTATGCACTTGCTAAGGTCAATTATCATCACCCAATGATAGGCACTCTCTTGGGGTTTGGGGCGATTTTGCAAAATATCGTGGGCAAGATTGGCGATGGGGTCTGATAGTGTCACCGCCATGACCATTGTTGCACCTGCGCCCACCAAGAGGGTCATCAATTCGCGCCGTGTGATGAGGGCTTGGTCGTTGTCTTCTATATCTACCACAGGGGTATTATCGGATTCGTTTTGGGTCTCACTCATGATGATTTTCTCCTTGATGGGCGTGTTTGTTGCCTCTAGTGATAAAAACTACCGCCCCTGTGATACCAAATCCTAGCCCTAAGATGAGTCCTTGTAACAATGTCACCATATCGCTTGGTGGGGCAGATTCATCGGCGGGTGTAGCGAGTATATCGCTATGTGGGAGTGTTGGTGGTGTGGTGTCGGTGCTAATTTGCTGGGTTAATCCCTCATGACACGATGTACAGGCAACCGTAGCAATACTCATGCTATGACCTGTTGGGGCATCGCTGATAAATTGTGTTGTGGGGGTATCTGATGTGTGCATGTGACAATCTATACAGCCAACTTCGTCCGATTCTGTATTAGATTCTGTGGCGATATGTTGGGTATGCGCCCAAATATCGGGCATGGTCTTATGACAATTCATACACAGATCGTTGGTGTCTGCTGTGTCTATGCGGATTGTTTGGGCGTGTGGCGAATGACAAGTGGCGCATCCCAATACACCGACTTCGATATGTGGACTGGTGCGCCATTCGCTATAGGTGGTTGTATGACAATCACCACAGACACCCGCCACCAATTGCGGTTCACGCGCCACTGTTTGGACATCATGCGCCCCATGACAATCGGTACATACGGCGGCATTGACATTTCCTGCTAAAATGGCTTGCTCATGCAGACCACTTTGTAGGTCGGTGGCTTGTTCGTTATGGCAACCGACACACGTCTGATTGGCAGTGATGGTATAGTCACGCCGATTATCTGGTGGGTTATCATGTGGAAACGCATCTGCGCCATGACAATCCACACAACCGAGTGTGTCATCGGCATTCGATGTGCCATGCACAGAATTACCAATTGCCGATGGTGGCACAAATAGGTTCAAAATAAATCCATCGGCTAAATTGACTGTGCGCGATGGTTGATTATGGCACACGGCACAATAGCTATTATCGCCTGTGGGGGTGATGGCGGTGGCGGTCAGGTTATATAGCCCATCGTGTGGGGGCGGTGGTTCTTGTGCGATGACAGGTGAGACGGGCAAGAATAGGGGTAATAGCCCTGTGATGATGAGTGTCATCCCTATGCCGAAAAAAGTGATTATCCAATGGCGTTTATGAAGGGTCATGGGCATTTTCCTTATGGTTGGCTCATGCCGAGCGCGGTTTCGATGGTATCGAGCAAGGCATCGGCATAGGTGTAGTTATGCACCCCAAAACTGCCATCATCCTCAACAAAACGAAGTGCTGTGACAATCCATGTGGGTGTGCTATCGGTGATAAGTGGGCGTATCGCCTCTATCCGATTTTGAGTGGTGGCTTGAATATCGTCTATCAATGCCTGCATATCTTGTGATGTGGCTTGGTCTTGATGACACTCACTACAGCCATCGGTAATTTCTGGGACAGCCAATGCCGATTGTGGCATAATCACCGCAAAGGTGTGGCTAGGACGTGTGAATCCATCGTTGACTGGCAAATTTGGCATGTGACACGTTAGGCAATCTGGCGCATTATCTGTCGCGCTAAAATGGGCGCTAGGAATCCCAACTACCTCATCTATCACCGTTAACCCCTCATACATTTCCACATTGGGGGGTGCATTGGGGTTGGTGTCGTCTGTTGATGCGCTATTGTTGTGGCAACTGGCACATAGGGCATAAGGGGCTTGTGTGAGCAAATGCAGTTGGGGTGTTTCTGTTTCTGCATGAGGTGAATGACACGCGACACACGTTACATCGGCTTCGGCATGACCCGAAATTGCCCACTCGTTAAATTGCATGTTGGTGTGCTTGGCATTGTTTGTCCCCCACCAGAAAAGTGGGTCATCATTGCTCACTAAGGCATAGCTATCATCGCTGATGAGTGTCCCCCCCGCCACAAAGCTGGTGGGGAAGGTATGCCCGTCTGGTGATTCACCCATACTATGGCATTGCCCGCAAACTTGAGCATCTGTGCCGATATGAATTGCTTCCTTAATGCGGGTCAATTCGCGGTCACTGGGGTTTCTGCCCGCATCATCGGCTTCTTCGACATGCACACTACCCAAGCCATGACAACTTTCGCATTGCACACCATCGTCTTCCCAACGGAATCGCTCCGTATCGAAACCCGATGTGTGGCAATAGGCACAATTTTCGGAAAAATCATAAGTATCACTCAACCAATCACCTGTTCCATCCAACAAAAAGGATTGCCATGTGTTGGTGATGGTATTCCATTCGACTGGCAATATCTGATAATCATTGCGTGCTACCGCATACAGATAGCGTTGGACATACCGCCCCGCGCCGAGTGTATAAGCAATGTCATCGGGGGAGAGAGGGCGTGCATCGGTGGAATCTGGAAAGGTGATTTGGGGCAAATTATCATCATCAAAATTAGCGAGGATGCTTTCTTTGTCGCGCCCCACATCTTGCAATGTGAGCGCGTGGTTGGTGTTGGTATGAATCCGTGCCACATTGCTATGACAT
This sequence comes from Anaerolineae bacterium, assembly GCA_034436595.1. Taxonomy (GTDB): domain Bacteria; phylum Chloroflexota; class Anaerolineae; order Aggregatilineales; family Phototrophicaceae. The sequence continues at coordinate 5,189 of DAOTUO010000124.1, forward strand.
TCAGAACACGCCCGCGCCCCTTCATACTCGGCATCTTCCACCTGTGCCAAGAGGGGGATAGGGGATGTTTCTCCCAAGAGAAGAATCCCTGTTAGCACCAATGTACAGCCTAAAAACGAAAAAAATATGGCAAAAAAATGTTTTTTCATATCACTTTTTCCTACCTACTGATAGGTGTCCGAACACGGCATATCGTGTCCATAAATTATCCTAACTTTATTTTAGAGGGTATTATCGGTTGTCCCTAGCGAAGATACTCATAAGATGAACTGACATTCATCACCTTACTTTGCGCTCATTCGTCACAAGCCCAATTTAATTAAGTTCGTTAATCTAAATATAGGCATAGAGGTTGGTTGTAGCCGTCAATCAACTCCCTATTCTTGCTTATAGTGCAAAGAGAGGGACTTAAAAAAATATGAAGCGGTTAGCCATCGTTTTACTTGTTATCGGAATTTGTGCGGTATTTGTGGGTGTGACCCTTGCGGCAACACCTGTTACAACCAAATCCGCGCAGACATCCCAAGATGCGGCAGCGGCGCAACTTCCACCAGAAGGCGCGACGTATGTCGGTTCAGATTCATGTTTTCAATGTCATAGCGACCAACATCGTGATTGGAGCGAAACACTGCACCCCATGATGATTCAGGACGCTGTTATCAACCCGTCTGCTATTACGGGCGATTTTGCCACAGGTGAAGATGTTCGCGTTGGGACTGTTGGCGGCGAAGAACGCGCCTATACCGTTGAAGATGTCGTCTTCACGATGGGGTCAAAATATCGCCAACGGTATATCGCAGAAACAGCTGAAGGCGGTTATGTCGTATTGCCAGGTCAATGGAATGTTGATTCTGCAACATGGGTCAGCGCCAATGCGGGTGATTGGTTAAAAGATTGTGCGGGATGTCATACCACAGGGTTTGATGTCGAAGAACAAACCTTTACAGAGATTGGGGTCGGTTGCGAAAGTTGTCATGGTCCCGCCAGTGTTCACATTGAGACGGCAAATAATTTGCCCGAAGGTGTAGACCCTTATGGCGAGGAAGTGTATGCGTTGCGCCAGACCATTGTTGCATCGGTGGATGCCGCCATTTGTGGGCAGTGCCATAATCGTGGCAAAAGTGCCGATGGCGAACACGGCTATCCGGTTGGGTATGTCGTGGGCGGTGCATTAGACGAGACGATGTTTGTATCGGTTGCCCCATCAGGTGCCGATGATGATGCCAATTTCTGGGCGAATGGCTTAGAGAGAAAGCACCGTCAACAATATATCACTTGGAGCGAATCACGTCATGCGCTTGCACTCACCAGCCTCGAAGGTGATGAGCCACCCCGTGAAAGCTGTTTGGGGTGTCATAGTACCGATTATGCGACCCAAGACCGCGTATTTGAGCAAGAAATTGTCACCAATACCAACCTGCAATTTGGTGTGACCTGCGTGAGCTGTCATGCGCCACATGGTGAAGCCGAAGTTGAAGACCAATTAACACAAGAATCGTATGATTTGTGCGTGAGTTGCCATACGGGTACCAGTGGCGGAACACGCGCCATTACGGTTGGCTCTACGGTGCATCATGATATGCGCGAGATGTTTGAAGGTCGTCAATTCTTAGGATTGGGACCAAACCCCAGCCCTCATTTCTCCAACGAGTTATATGGTCCTGTGTGTGCGACCTGTCACATGCCCGGTACGGCGGCGAGTGCGGAATATGGCGATATTGCATCGCATAGCTTCAAAGTGCTTTTGCCAACCGATGCCGTTGAAGGACAACTTGACTCTTGTACAACGTGTCATAATATGTCGCACGATGATATGACCCCAGAGGACTTAACCTTCTTTGTGGAAAGCACGATAGAAGAAAATCGGGCGCGTATTGATGAAATCCGTGCCACTTTGGACGAAATTAATGCGGCAAATCCAGAATGGGATCCACGGGCAGAAGAAAAATCTGATGAACAACTCACTGCCTTGCGAATTCATACACTGGTTAGTTTTGTAGAATCTGATGGTAGCTGGGGTTTCCATAATCCAGACTACGCCGACGAAATAATCAGCGAATCGGAAGATTTGCTCAATGAATTGTTGGATGCCCTAGGCATGTAGCCTTTTTGCCCCGATTGGGTTGATTTTTGTCATCCCAAACGGCTTAGGGGCAAACCCAAATTATACCGAGAGGCGTAGATGCGTCTCTCATTTATTTTTATCTCATCTTGTGGACTGCGATTTGCCTTTAATATTTACTTCATGACAGGTATCATTATAAACAATAACAAATGTCCATAGGAGGCAACACATGGCTCAGGTATTGTTATGGTATAACTGTTTTTTTGAGAGGGTGGAGAATCTATAGATGTTTACCGAAATTGGAATGTTTTCTCAATTATTCTCATTTATTGCTGCCGTCTATGCGATTTTTGCCCTTGTACTGGGTGAACGGCACAAAAATGAGTCATTGGTTTTGAGTGGACGCAATGCCGCCTTGCTCAATTTTGGGCTATTGGCGCTCTCTAGCGGAATGCTCATGCTCGATATCATCCTCCAACGCTACGAAGTGCATTATGTGTGGTCTGTGACCAGCCCCGACATGCCCATGTTCTTTAGATTGACCGCATTATGGGGGTCACAAGCGGGGTCACTGCTCTTTTGGTCGGTACTGATGAGTGGATTTAGCGCAGGCGCGGTATTGCTCAACTGGAAAACCCACCGCCGACTCATGCCCTATGCCACCGCCTATATGATGGCTGTGGTCATCTTTTTTGTGGGTATTAGCACCTTCTTAGAAAACCCCTTTGCCCGTTGGTGGTATACCCCCACTGGCGATGAACAGATGATTTCGTCTGTTTTGCGTCCAGAGAATTCGTATCCCGCCAATGATGTGAGCGTTGGCGAATTTTTGACCGCCTTTCGCGCACAAGAATTGCCGTTTGTCACCATCCCTATGAATATTGCCCCGCGTGATATGTCCTATCCCAGTAACGCGGTATTTCTTTATGCCAGAGACCTCAATCCTGTGGCGACAATTCCATCGGCATTGTTGCAGACCACCCAAGCCCTACCCGAATTTGTCCCCGCAGGCGATTTGCCACCCACTACCCTTGTGCCATACACCGCATTGGTGAATAGCACCATCGTCATGGGGCGTGATTTGCCCCCCACAGCGCGGTTATCGCCCATGCTCCTAGACCCCAACATGCGTCTCGATTTGGTGACAGCCAGTTCACAGGGGTTAAATCCGTTGCTACGACATTTTGGCATGGCAATTCACCCGCCCATGTTGTATTTGGGCTTTGTCGGGTTTATTGTGCCATTTGCTTTTGCGATGGCGGCATTGGCAAGTGGTGATTTATCCACCAACTGGATTAAAGCCTCGCATCGCTGGACATTATTTGCATGGCTCACACTCGGTCTGGGTCTGATTTTGGGCGGAAGGTGGGCGTATGATGTGTTGGGATGGGGGGGCTATTGGGGCTGGGATCCTGTAGAAAATGCCGCCTTTCTCCCGTGGCTGATTGGGACTGCCTTCATCCATAGTGTGATGATTCAAGAAAAGCGCGGGATGCTCAAGACATGGAATATGTTCTTGGCGGTTGGCACATTTTCTGCCGTGATTTTTGGCACATTCGCCACCCGTAGCGGGCTGATAGAGAGTGTGCATAGCTTTGCCCGTAGTGCCATCGGCTTTCCGATGTTCGCCTTTTGGTTGAGCATCACATTTATTTCGGTGTGGCTCATTTTATGGCGACGTAGACGGGGTGAATTGAAAGACGAACACGCTTTCACCAACATATTGAGCCGTGAATCGTTGTTTGTGCTGAATAATTTTGTTTTCGTAGCGTTGTTCATTGCCATTTTCTGGGGGAGTTTCGGCGCACCTATCATCTCCGAAATTTTCTTAGATACCAATATCACCTTGGGCAAAGAATATTTCTTGCCTGTCGTGACACCCCTGTTTATCGCGTTGTATATCCTCATGGGTGTTGCACCGCTGTCTGCGTGGGGCGCGACATCGCTCAAACGGTTGGGACGTGCGGTTATCATCCCCATTGTTCTCACAGTCATATCGCTTGGGCTGTTTTTGGGACAGGCAACCGATGAAAACGGGATACTCAATATTTTGGCATTGCTAGGTTATGGCATCGTCCTATTTTCTGGATGGGTGGCGATTTATGAGACCTATCGCGGTGTGATTGCCCGTATCAAAGCGCATGGCGAGACATTGCCCATCGCCTTTTTAACCCTTATGCGTCGCAGTCCGCGCCGTTATGGGGGGTATCTGATTCATTTAGGTGTGACGGTTATCGGCATCGGTGTTATTGGTAGCACCGTCTTTCAACAAGAGACGCAACGCACGCTATCTGTGGGTGAATCGCTGACCATTGCCGATTATGAACTGCGCTATGATGGTTTGCTAGAAGGGCAAATCAGTGAAGATGGTCGTGTCATGGATATTGCAGAAGTGACCCTATTGCGAAATGGCAATGTCCTCACCACCATGCGCCCGCGCCGTGACTTTTTCCCGAGTGCGGCGGAGGGAACGAACAGCATGACGATTTCTGGCTCGCATAGCACCTTTGAAAATGATTTTTATGTCTTATTGGTGAGTTGGGAGACGATTACAGCGAATTCTGCCACCTTTAAGGTTTATATCAACCCGCTGGTCAATTTGGTATGGTGGGGTGGGCTTGTCCTCATTGCTGGCACGATGTTCTCTTTCTTCCCAAAACAAGCCTTGCCAGAACGCATCCGCCAACGGGTCAAACAAGCCGAAGGGTTATCGCTGAAAGGGGTGGGCGCATGATGGTGCGTATGTTTATCATCGCATGGCTATTTGTGGGCATGGTGGGGTATGTGGTCGCGCAAGAAGATGACGACAACCCAGATGCGCCGATTGTGGTCACAGATGACCAAGTGAATGCGATCGCCAATAAGCTATTTTGCCCTGTCTGCGAAAATATCCCATTAGATGCGTGTGGGACAGCGGCGTGTGCCGATTGGCGCAATGAAATTCGCTTGTTTTTATCACAGGGTATGACAGAGGATGAAATCCGTACCGATTTTGTCCGCAGATTTGGCGACCGTGTGGTCGGTGTCCCACAAGACCCGTTGCTCAATGCCCTGTCTATTATCACCCCCTGGGTGATGGTGGGAATTGGGCTATTGGTGGTGCTATCCTCTTTTGTGACATGGCGCAAACACAAAGCCATCGCAGGGGCAATGGTAAAATCACCATCCACCGTGGCGCAATCCACCAGCCAAGACCGATTTTTAGACCAACTCGAAAAAGATTTGAAAGGTTAGTAAGCATCCCCATGCCTAAAGGCAGGGGCTTTTGGTAGCCTCAATGCTTACCAGTCTCAGTCAGCAATGGCTCCGTTATGGGTGAATATATAGGCACTTCGGGGTGCTTCACCAGCCCCGAACTCTGCGGTGAACGATTAAACAGGACGAAATGGGAGTCAGCCAGTGTCGTTCACATACAAAACCACCCGATAACAGTGACGAGGTGACCATAACCCGCGCAAGCGGAGTAGGTCAGAGGACACCTGCTTTAGAGCAAAGCCCTCTCCCTTCGGAGATATTTAGTCTGTTATACATATATGATAAGGAGAGAGGGCGCTCCTCCCCATGCCTAAAGGCAGGGGTATCCGCGCCTGACATTTCGATGATGTACATTTATTAATCGGAGGATAAACAATGGTCAGGGTAGCCAATTTTCCAGAACCAACTCCCGAATTTAATCAGAAGTGCATTGAGGTTATTAATCAATTTAGCACAGGCGACTTGCCATACGAAAATGCACTTGCCGAATTAGAAAAATTGGCATTAGAAGCCGATAAAAGCAGTAATTTGGTCAATCAGGGGCGTGTTGAGCAACTGATGGGATATATTCAGCACTATCGGGGTAATCTGGATATTAGTATCCGCCATAATGAAAAGGCGCGGAGTTTATTCTCACGGGCGGGTAATCCCAAACGTGTTGCGACCATAGACCTTAATCAGGGTGAAAATTACCGCTTTAAGGGTGAACTGAATCGGGCGGCAAAACTCTATCAATCTGCCTATGAAGTGGCAGAGCAATTTGGCGATTTGCGCCTGCAAACTATCGCCTCCTCGAATGAGGGATTGGTGTTGCTCACGCTTAAAAAATATGATGAAGCGCATATCTCGTTTAATAAAAGCCTCAAATTGGCACAGCAGTTAAATGTCCAAGAGGTGGATATAGCGAATATCTTGTGCGAGATTTATCATGGTTTGGCGGTGATTCATCTGCACGAAGGCAACCTAGAAGCCGCATGGATGCGAGCATTAGAAGCCTTGCAAGTGGCAGAAGAAGCCCAACAACCCCTCATCAAAGGGTATGCCAATCGGACATTGGGTGAAGTAATAACCGAACTCAAAACATCGCCAGATGCACGTTTTTCATCTGACCCAGATGACTATTTCCGCGCCTCTATTGGTTATTTGCAAGAGTTAAAAGCCGATGCAGAGATGGCGCGTACTATGTTTGCCCAATCGCTGAGCCTTGCCAAACGCGGGCGACGCACAATGGCGGCAAAGAAATTGCAACAAGTGATGGATATGTTTAGTAAATTGGGCATGGTAGACGATGCGGCACGCGCCGCCGAAGCCCAATTAGCCTTAATGTGATAGTGTCCTATGCCCGAAATTGTTAACCCCACCCCAGAATTTAATAGTGCCTGTATTGCCCTTATTAATGAATGGCGCACAGGCATTTTGCCCCCCCATGAGACCATCGCCCGCCTTGCTGTATTGGTGCAACGGGCGGCGGCAGAGGGCAATGCCATGAATCAAGCCCGCGCCGAGCAAGTTTTAGCCAATGTGCAACTCACACGGGGCAACTTAGATGCGTGTATCCAGCACGCCCAACGCGCCCGCACACTCGCTTCTTCTTATTATAACCCCGCCAGACTCGCTATCATTGATATTACAGAGGGCGAAAGCCACCGCTTTAAGGGTAATACCGATGAAGCCATCCGCTTATATCGGTCTGCCTATGAGTATGCGAGTCAAATTAATGATACGGTGTTGCAAACCTATTCTGTTGTCAATAGTGGGTTAACCTTGCTCTCGCTTAAGCGCCTCGAAGAAGCCCAACAAGCCTTTTTAGATGGGTTATCGCTCTCTAAGCAATGGGAAGACCCCGATGCCGCACTTGGGACATTATGCGAAATTCATCATGGTTTGGCGACCATTCATCTTGAATTAAATCACCCGCAAAAAGCATGGGATGAAGCCCATACTGCCTATCAGATTGCCCAACGTAGTACCGACCAACGGCATCATGGCTTGGTCAATCGGACACTCGGTGCGGTTATCACCCATTTAGACCGTGTGCCAGATGCCAATTTTTCTGATGACCCAGATGATTATTTTCGTGCCTCGCTAGAGTATTTTAGAGAACTCAATGCCGAAGCCGAAATTACGCTCACCACCTATTCGCAAGCTGTCAGTTTGGCAAAACGTGGCAATATCAATAGTGCCACACGCAAATTGCAACAAGTCATCATCGCTTTTACCCGTTTGGGGATGGAAGCCGATTTGCAACGCGCCCTCGCTTTTAGGAAAAGTATCCTCGGCTAAGCATCTTTTTCAATAATTCATATAATAGAATAACCAATAGATACCCATTGTAGGGTATTTATTGTGGTATTTATTGAAAAACTGTAATAAAGCAATAGGTTTATTAATAAATACTTGAATTTTTACGTTCTTCATAGGATAATGTTTCTAAGGCACATAATGAGATAGCATGGGATATACACGCGCATGAGTACGGATAAATTTTCTCTCATTCAAGACGAAATGCTCACGTTTCACCTTCATCAACACGTTCTACAAGCCGCAGGATATGCTATAGTGAGTTTTAACCTCGATGGCACAATCGTTTATGCCACCGATTCTATTGCACACCTCACGGGGTATCTGCCAGATGAACTCATTGGGCAGGACTATGAGGCATTATTGCATCTGTTTACCCCTGCCGACATGGTTATCAGAGACTCGGATTTTGAGCATGATTTTCAGTCAAAGCAATCGCTGACACATCTGATTATCACCAAAGATGGCGAATCGAAGTGGATTGAATATCGGATTATTCAACCCATTGAGGACGAACTCATCCATACGCTTGTTCAAGATGTCACCCAACGCTATCGTGCCGAGCAAGCCCTCGCGCAACAAATCCGCGAGAGCGCCAAACAATATGACGAAATACAAGCCCTGTTTGAAAAGGTCAATAAATTAGAGCAATTGAAAAGCGATATGATTCGGGTGGCGGCGCACGATTTACGTTCCCCCTTATCGGTGTTTGTGACCCATTTGGATGTCATGTCTTTGGAATTGAGCGAAGAAGGATTTATTCCAGATAAAAAGACCCTATTGGAACATCTCGAAGATATGCGACACGCCACCAAACGCATGAGGCGGATTATTGAAGATATTTTGTCACTAGAGCGCATTGAGCAAAACGCGCAACATGCCGAATATTCGCCTGTGGAACTAACCTCTATGGTACGTGGTATTTTTAGGGATTATGAATCGCAGGCAAAAAATCATGCCCACCAATTTACCCTCACATGCCCCACCACGCCGATTATTATTCAGGGAGATATTGCCCAATTGCGCGAAGCCATTTCTAATCTGATTAGCAACGCGCTCAAATATACACCAGAAATGGGTCGTATTGAGGTGGTCGCCATGACAAAAGGAAATTGTGCGCGGTTTGAGGTGATAGACACGGGGTATGGCATCCCAAAAGACAAGCAAACAAGCCTCTTTCAGCCGTTTTATCGGGCAAAATCGAAAGAGACTCGTCATATTGAAGGCACGGGCTTAGGCTTGTATTTGGTGAAAAATATTGTTGAGCGTCATCATGGGACGCTTATTTTTAAGAGTGTGCAAGGCAAGGGCAGTCATTTTGGCTTTGAAATCCCTTGTATTCCCTCACCCCTCTAACACGGGTTCGACAAAAAAGACGGGATTTGCCAAGACACGACGCACAGGGCATTTGTGGCTAATTTCTTTGAGGCGTGCCAATTGATCGGCATCCAAATCACCGACAAAGCGAATATCCTCGGTCACTTCATGCACAAAAGTTGCATCGCCATTGTATGTGGCATAATCTTTGCCATTGAAGCGTTGCAAACTGAGTGTGACCTCAACACGGTCTAATTGCCAGCCCTTGCGATTGGCATACATTTTGGCGGTCATCGCCATACAAGACCCCAATGCGCCTAATAGCACTTCTTCTGGGGTGGATGCGGTGTCTTTTCCGCCTTCATTGGGTGAATCGGAATAAAATTCGTGATGTCTGGCGTTGATAGTGGTGCGATAATTATTGTCTAAAACGACTTGTACTTTATCCATGAGATGAATCCCTTATGTGTGTAACAAAATAAACACGATTATTTTATAGACGGCAAAATTGCCTATCCACTTACATGACAAATAGCATCGAAATTTCAGGCGCGGATACCCCTGCCTTTAGGCATGGGATGCTTACGACCACGCACTAATTTCGATATTTGCCCCTGTCATTGCGTCATTGGTGGCTAAAAACATCATTAAATCACCAATTTGCGCGGGACTTACCCAATTATCGGGTGGGGTGTTGGGCATAGAAGACCGATTTTGTGGGGTATCTATGATACTAGGCGATACACCATTCACACGGATACCATGTTCTTTGAGTTCCAGCGCCATGCTTTCCATAATGCGGGTGGCGGCGGCTTTGCTGGCGGTGTAGGCGGCTTGATTTTTTGCGCCCTTGCCACCAGAACGCGCCAACATAATGCTGATGCTCCCCTTAACACCTTTTGCAATCATGTGCGATGCGACCTTGCCCGCCAACAAATAAACAATACGGGCATTAAGGGTCATCATACGGTCAAACACATCTAATTTCGTGGCATGAACAGGGTCGCCCATCGCAAATCCACCGACAGTATGCACCAGCCCGTCTATTGCGCCCATATCGGCAAGTAGCGTGTCTATGGCTTCTGGATTGCCCAAATCGACATTGAAAGCTCTGTATCGGCTACTATCACCGTCAATTTCGGCGATAAGTGTGTTGAGTGCATCGGTATTCACATCTACCAATGCCAATTTTGCGCCTGCTTTGGCGAATGTATGGGCAATGGCGCGTCCAACATTGCCACTTGCCCCTGTAATAAGAAAGGTCTTGTCGGTGAGATTGGTCATCAATATACTCCGGTGTAAATTTGTCTTTAGGGTATGAACTATAGAGGGCGCAACAGTTCGCGCCCTTACAAAGTTGGGGAAATCATTAAGGTATTGGTGTGAGTTGAGGTGGCACGAATAAACTTTGCCCACGAATGAGTCGGTTGGGATTTGCCAGACAGTTGGCGAGTGTGAGTTCTGCCACAGTGGTATTAAAGCGTGTTGCGATGCCACTTAGATTATCATTGCGTGCTATGATATATTCTTGCCAGTCGCTACGGGGCGAACAGGCGGTTAGGGTCGCCCCACGCACTTCCCATGTTGGGATGCCGTTGGTTTCGTTGAGTTGTGATGGGGCATCCCCGCTTTCGAGGGTACATGCCCCACAAATGACCAGGCATACCATATAGACGACCCAATAGCGCATGGATTTAGGTGCTTTCTTTGATGCGGAACGAGTCTAAAATAGCTTGTAGGCGACTGATGTATAAATTGCCTGTGGAATCGGCGGTATACATCCGCACAATGGCAATTTCACCCCCGCGTGGGATATAAAACACATCTAATTGACCGGGTAACTCCATATTTAGGTTGCGTGGTGCGCGGACGGGCATCCGCCCTTCTGTTGCACTTAAGCGGTAGCTCCTACGAATTGTACCGTCCTCTGCGATAGTTTCATCAATAAAACGGATACCCACAAGGTCTGGGAAGTTGGCGCTGGTGTGTGAATTTGCCACATCTGTTAAGGATGTGACCGCATTGGATAGGACAGTTAACTCGATAAAAATTTCGTTATCACCATCATGCCACGCATGGATGAGTTCATTTCCCACCGATAAATCTACAAAATTGAGCGGGATGGTGTCGGCTGGGATAAGTTCACTGAGCATAGACATCGAATAAACGGGTTGGTCAATAACCGTAGAACTGGGGAAGGGTGTGGGGATTGCATTGACAATATTTGGTGGGCGATTATTGCCACTGGTCAGAACGACAACAACAGCAACGATAGCGATGATAATCACCAAAAATCCGCCCAAAATCACAGGGGTGTTGCTACGTTTTTGCATTTGCCCCGTCTGATATTGTGACGGGTAGGGGGTATTTTGTGGATAGGGTGTATTTCCCCCCTGATAGGGTGTCTTATTTTGTTGTTGATAAGCGGATGGTAAAATAGTCGGGATGGGTGCTGTGACATTACCCCCCATCGGGATATACGGATCTGGCATGACGGGCATCCCTGTTTGGAAGGTCATCCCATGAATGGCGTTGGAGAAGGCTTGTGCCAATTCACCCGCAGAGCTAAACCGTCTGGCGGGGTCTTTGGCGGTGGCTTTGATAATCACTTCTTCCACCAACAACGGCACATCGCCACGAATTTGGCGGATAGATGGCATGGGTTCTTGAATTTGCTTGAGCAATACCGCCATAGGGGTTTCTGCCTGATAGGGACCGCGTCCTGTCATCCACTCAAATAACACAATGCCGAGTGAATAAATATCTGACCGACCATCCACAGGCAACCCATTGGCTTGTTCTGGCGACATATAGGCGGGTGTGCCGATAATCATACTACCTGTAAGGTCACTACCCAACACGCGGGCGATGCCAAAATCGGTGAGGTAGGCGTTGCCATTTTCATCGAGCATGATATTACCTGGTTTGAGGTCACGGTGAATAATGCCTTGTTGATGGGCATAGTCGAGTGCTTGTGCGACCTGACGCAGTGGCTTGTCTATGTCATCAATTTTGACAGAGCTACGGCGAATCCGTTGCTCCAAACTGCCACCGCCCAAATACCGCATGGCGATATAGGGCAACCCTTCTTCTTGACCATAATCATAAATGGGCAAAATATGCGGATGCTCCAAATGCGAAATCACATCCACTTCGCGCTCAAACCGTTCATAAAATCCGGGGTCATGAAGCATTTGACGGGGCAACACTTTGATAGCCACCGTGCGATTCATAGACCGTTGGCGGGCTTTATACACGGTTGCCATGCCACCACGCCCAATCTCTTCGGCAATTTCAAACTGCCCTAGCACTTTGCCATTTAAATCGTCTTTGGGGGTCTTTGGGGTTGTCAAGTCATACTCCAACTATAGGTTCATCTCACATATTGCTATAATTATCCCCTATTGCACAAATTGTAGCAAGTGACAGCGATATACTGAGTAAAACAGCCTATGCCAGAATTCAAACAAATTAGCCAGCATGTATGGATTTATCCACCAGATAAAAACACCTTCTGCCCTGTGATTGGGGCGATTATCACCCCCACCCAAACCGTCCTTATTGATACGGGAAATTGTCATAATCATGCCCGTGAGGTCATAGCGGCATTGGGGCGGATTAACGCCCCGCCTATTAGCCACCTCATCTATACACACCATCACTGGGATCATATTTTTGGCGGGCAAATTTATGATGTGCCGATTGTGGCGCACATGGTGTGTGAATTTCGGGTGATAGAATATGCCAAAAATCCATGGAGTCATGAGCATGTTGAGCGTGTCATCCGAGAAATTCCCGCGCTCACACCGAGTTTTTCTGCGCTACGCGATTTGATGCGTGACGATTGGGGCAATTTTCATATCGTGTTGCCCTCAATTATTATCCGCAAAAAAGCCGATTTTTTCCCGTTGGATGGTGTGAATTTGTTGATAGAACACATCGGGGGCAATCATGCCGATGATTCCACCCTCGTCACGGTGGTCGAAGATAATGTGATGTTCATGGCGGATTGTTTTTATCCACCACCCGCGCATATCGCCAAACCAGACGACAAGCCCAATGTGGCGATGGTACGCAAATTGCTAGAACGGCAACATGCGATTTATGTAGATGGTCACGGTGGGGCATTTAGCGCCTCATTTTGGCGGACATGGGCAGATATGCAGGGATAATAAATTTTATCTTAGAGACAAAAGATGGCAGGGGGATAGGGGTTGGTTTTTGCCTGATTATTTATGAGACACGCCAATGAGTATGCCTCACATAGGCTAGGCAAGTGGTTTAGCGCCTGCTATAAGGCAAATGAACAAACTAGCAATCAAGGTGGTTTAACTCCAAAATCACTTCTCTATTACTTTTATTAGGCTTAAATATTCAAATAAAAATAAACGAGACGTAATACTAAAATAATTAATATACTTGTTTATTTTATTATTTTGTTACCCATACCATATAATGTCTATAATTTGTTAATTAAAAATTCTAAGGTAGAATAATTTATGATGATATAACTCATTGCTCAAAATACTAAAATTTAGGAGGCAGGTTAGTATGAATCGGTTAAAATTTACGATCGTGGTGGTTTTCTTTTGTGTTTTTTTTGCAAATGATATATCTGTGTCCGCGCAAAGTAGCTTGGATTACACGCTCATCCCTACTTTTGGCTCTGTATCATTAAGTGCAGGTTTTACACCAGACCCCTATACAATCCAATTAATCAGTGGTGGCTCTATAAACGTTGATAATGTCTTTTCAGCTTCTTCATCTGCGGCGTGTACCGGTTTTGCCGCGGCTGCACCGGATTATCGTTTGTATTGGGACGGTTATACGAGTCTATTAGAATTTGATTTTATTGCAGATGATGATACTGTCATGATTGTTAACGACCCGAACCGGGGTTGGTGGTGTGATGATGATGGTGGTAGTGGGTTAAATCCAAATATGTCTTTTAGCGAACCATTAGTTGGCACGTATAATATTTGGATAGCCAGTTATAGCCGTAACGATAACTTAGCAGGAACACTTTTTATATCTGATAATACGTCACCGCGCACGAATGCCTCGGCAGGATTAGACTCAACCAACACACCCAATTTTGGCTCTGCAACATTACGGGCAGGTTTTACACCAGACCCTTATACCATTCAACTAACAAGTGGTGGAACAGTGGATTTAGATGATCTTTTTACGGGTGATGATTGCAGAGGTTATGCCTCAGAATCTCCTGATTTTAGAATATCTTGGAGTGGTGCCACCAGTAGACTTCAATTTGATTTTATTGCAGATGAAGATACCGTGATGGTTGTTCGTGATCCAAATTCTGATTGGTATTGTAATGATGACGATGGCGAAGGGCTAAATCCTATGGTTGGATTAAATGACCCTATTTCCGGGACATACAATATTTGGATTGGAAGCTATACCTATGGCGATTATATCAGCGGAACACTGGCAATCTCAGATAATACATCGCTGAATTCAACAAACAATAATGGTCTTGATTATACACTCACCCCTAATTTTGGCACAGCATCCTTACGGGCAGGTTTCAGACCAGATCCTTATCAGGTTTATATAATAAGTGGCGGTAGTGTAAACGTTGATAATTTTCTCGATGGAACATATTGTCTTGGATATGCAACCGCTGCGCCAGATTTTGAATTAACATGGAGTGGCGATGCCTCAAGATTAGAGTTTGAATTTGATGGTGATGGCGATACAGTAATGGTGATTAATGATCCGCTAGGTGGCTGGTATTGTGATGATGATAACGGTGATGGAGTAGACCCTAGAATCGTTTTTAACAATCCCCAAACAGGTGCTTATGATGTTTGGATTGCAAGTTATAGTGCTGGAGATAGTATCGGTGGTACGTTGTTTATTTCGGATTGATATTTTCCTTTACTAAATAATGAGATATGGGGGACATAGCCGTCCTTCATATCTCATCGTTTATTGAATCCAATTCATATGTCACCAAACTGAGGTTCAATGG
>DAOTUO010000125.1:0-12904 GCA_034436595.1 Anaerolineae bacterium
AACTATCCGCAATAATGCGCTCAATGCCGATGAATATCTACAAAAATTAAAAGCCAGAGGGGAAAAATAAGGGGAGATTTTCTCTCCCCTCATAAAAAGTTATTGGTTAATCAGGATGACTGTCCCTGGGTTGGGTATCCATGCACAGGTATAGGCGCTAGTGCCAGATCCGGTGACCGTACTCGGCATTTCTACCGCCACACGCGGGGCATTGGTGGCATCCATATAGATAAAGCGTCCCACACCCAACAAACACACTTGGGCATAATTGGGGAAGGTGTTGATAGAACTGCCACCCTCTAAGCGGAAAATATCTATGGCACGAATCACCCCTGCATCAATCAGGTTTTTCGGAACGGCACCCGGATAAGCCACTACCGCGCCATTGGTCATCAATGAGGTGCAATAGGTGTTATCTGGTGCATTGGCAATGTCTAAACCAGATGGTGGTGCAAGCATACAGCCAATGACAGGCGATGAGACGATGATAATTTCGCCCTCTGGCGTAATCACCACAGGCGGATTCAGTTCAAAGTCATAGATGGCACCATTGGCGACCACATTGTCTAATGCGCCAGAATAGCCGATATAGCTTGATGCGGTGTCGCCGATGCTGATTGCCACACGCCAGACCAGTGCATTAGGATATGCCAACTTAAATGCGCCCCATGTAGTTGGAACGCCAGATGGCGCACCGCCACACCGATTATTGGTGGTAGGCATATTTTGCCCATCGGTGAGGGCATAATTGCGCCATGTGGCGTCGGCAGGATTATCTGCAGGGACAAAATCGAGGCGCAAGCAATTTGGTGAACCCCAATGGGCGGGGTCTCCGGGGAGGGGTGAGCCAGCTGGGTCTAATACCACATAAATATTGGCATACCAATTGTTGGTATTGGTGGCTGTCCCATTGGTAATGGTAGAAAAGCTGAGTGTGAAGGTAGATGCTGGTGCGCCATAAGAGAGTGGGCTGGCGCTGGCATAGGTTTGGTGAAAAAATAATTTTTGGTTGGGGATGGTAATATCGGCAGTGAGGCTACCTGTCCCCAATGGTGGTGTCCCTGGACCTTCGGCAAAGGGGAGGGCGGCGGGGTTAAAATTGCGTGATTCGCTAAAATTCCAGCCCTGTGTATTGCTTTGCAAAACGACAAGTTCCCCTGCGCCCGATACACCCATAACATTGATAGCTAACCATGCCATGAGCATGGAAATAAGTGTACAAAATTTGATAAATCGTGATTTTTGCATTGTTTTGGCTTCCTGACTACAATGTGTAGATAATTTATACATTAATTTAATTTTAACAGGTTTTTTTCTTCTATTATGAGAATAACCATAAGGTTTGCTTGACGTTTAATTGGCAAGATGGTGGCATTTCTGTAAAATATTAATTGTATTTGCTAATAAAATATACGAAGTTCATATTTGATGATATACGGGGCATATTTTGGTTGATTGGTGATATAATTATCATACGAATAACGCATTTTTCTCAACAGAAATGGCTTGCCATGACCACACTCACCTTAGAACACCTCTATAAACAATTCCCGCCTATCCATGAAGATTCCCAAGCGATTACCGCCATCGAAGATATATCTCTGCGCCTGACATCGGGCGAGGTTTTGGTGCTATTGGGTCCGTCTGGATGTGGAAAATCCACCCTGTTACGCATGGTGGCGGGTCTTGTCAAACCCGATTCTGGGCGGGTGCTGTTTGATAATATCGAATTGTCCGAGATTCCCCTCATCGAGCGTCATATCGGCATGGTGTTTCAGAGTGGGGCGCTCATTCCGCATTGGCGTGCAGAGCAAAGTGTGGGATTTTTTTATCACCTGCGCCACCGTGACCAAGAAGTCACCCCGCGCATTGAGCGTATTGCCCAGATTACGGGCATTGGTCTGGAAAAATTGCTAGAAAGACGACCCTCGCAACTGTCTGGTGGGGAGCAACAACGGGTATCGGTGGCGCGGGCGCTCACCCGCGATTTGCGGATGTTGTTATTTGATGAACCCTTTTCCAATATAGATGCGCTCCTCCGCAGACAAGCCCGTGTGGAACTCAAACGACTCTTGCATGAATTTCCTGTGACAGCACTCTATGTCACTCATGACCAAGATGAAGCATCGGCACTCGGTGATAAAATTGCGGTTATGCGTGAGGGGAAAATTGTCCAAATTGGCACGTATGCCCACCTGCTAGATAGCCCCATTAATCTGTTTGTGGCGCAATTTGTGGGTGTGCCAACCATCAATGTCTTTCATGGACAGGCACAAGATGGTCATTGGCAAGGAGAAAATTTTGGGGGGTATCCGTTCCGCACCGATTATGCCAATGGCACCCCTGTCACGCTGGCGATTCGTCCGCAATATTTCACCCTCGCGTCCGATGGTGTGCCGTGTGTGGTGCAAAATATCTTCCCCTATCTGGCAGAACGCTTTCAGTTATTAGAAGTGTGGATTGGTGGCGAACACTGGTCTATGGCGTTTCCCCTAGAGATGAAATTTGAGCGTGGCGAAACACTCTATTGCCATATCCAACCCGAATACGCCCTCTATTTTGATACCCAAACAGGGACGCGTGTGGGCTAATTATTAGCTTGTCTCATAAATAATCAGGCAAAAAACAGCCCCTTATCCCCACTGCGTGGAGAAAGGGGAGAAAACCGTTTTTAGGCTAGGTTTTAGCGCCTCAGCCACTCTGTGGGGAGGGGGTTGGGGGTGGAGATGAATTCTGCATCAATTATGAGACACTCTCTTATGGCTCAAACGAAATAAGTGGTTCTAATCTGGCGAGTGTCGAGGGACCGATACCATCCACATTATCCAAATCCTCCAATGACGTAAAATTGCCATTGGCTTCACGGTAGGCGATGATGCGCTCTGCCGAGACTTGCCCAATATTTGGCAGGGTCATGAGGTCGTCTATGGTGGCACGGTTGATATAAACAATTCCCGCGCCAGATGCGGCGGGTGTGGCAATGATGGTGGTGTCTGATTCAGTATCGAGCAATGGCACATGAATTTGCATCCCATCGCGCACAATATCGGCTAAATTGACGGCTGTCTGATTTGCCGTGTCGCTAAATCCACCTGCTTGCTCAATGGCATCTGCCACTCTGCTCCCCACAGGCAAACTGACCGTGATTTCTGGATTCATCACCGCGCCTGTGACATAAACCACAAGCGGGGCGGGGGTATTGGTCGGTAGAGCGGTGGCGGTGGGTGGCGGCGGATTGATAACAATCTCTACAGGGGCGGGGCGGGTGTTGATGAGGGTGATTGCGCCGATGAGTGCTACCGCTACTAATGTGATGACCGTGATAATTGGGATGATAGATTTTATATTCATGGCAGGATTTCCTCATTTTAGTTGTTTATTGTCATATTAGCTAAAATAATGTATAATGTAAATAATCCGATTAATCGGAGGTGGATGGCGAATGTCATCGGAAAAATCCCGCAAGGGATTTTTCTTTATTTATAACCATTTTCGTTCCCAACCATCAATTCTGCCAGTCCTTGAATCACGTAAATATTTTGGCAAAAGAATTTCTAAAATTTGTTCTGTAAAACCTGTTGGTTTAGATTGATTTTCTTGATTAGTTAACAGGGATTTATGACAGGGATGTGCCAACATATCTGCCAATTGTAGCCCTGCGATATGATTTAATTTTTGTTTGAGTTTTATTTCGCGGCTTGTTAGAACTGCTTGAAATCTAGCCCCTTTAACATAGGGTGTACCACTTTCAAAAATCCCTGTAAAAGACTCTTTTAATTTTCTATCTTCTTTACCCCCGCGCGCCTCCGCTATGACATCCCCCTTCACTGGTTGTTTTTCTAAAAACATGACATATCGCTCTAATAACACATGAAGGCAATAGTGATATGGATGATAACGCCAAACGGCATAGCGGGTTTGGTGTGCTAATTTATCTATTGTGACTGTGATAACGTTGTAGTCCCACCGAGATAAACATTCTAGCAAAGCAGTATCGAAATCTTGACGTATTTGGGGGTCATCAAGTACCTTAAATGGATATAAACGGCGCACCATTTCTCGTCTATGAAAGATTAATGGCTCATCGGGGTGTGAATTAAAAAACCGTTGTTTAAGATTTTCCATTTCTGGATGGATAACATTTTTTACATGGTCTAAATCAATAATTACACCTGTCAAATTTAAGTAACGGTGGTTTGGGTCTACAGATGACCCCATATCACTATTGCCGACTTCATCAATGTATAAACGATATTTCACATAACCACCTTATGTTGAATGAGATATAGTTATTTATAACATGGAAGAAGTTGAAAGTCTATTCAAATAGAATGATAGAATAGTTGCGATTAAATAGACTTTTTTTGTAAATTAATTCTTCTGATTGCTAATTTAGGATTGCTTGTGTATCTACAAAAACCGCTTATACTATAAACAAACATTTCAGAAAAATAATTGTTGACAAGGATGCAACCTCATGGCGCGGTTCTTGGTTATTCTCGGTATTTTGGGCATTATCGGTGGCACAGCAGGCATGGCATATTCTATTATAGCGCCCATTCAAGAGACTGTCTCGTCTGTGACCAATATAGACGAACAGGCGCGGGCGTTGTGTGTGACAGGGGAACAATTGGTTGTTGAGCAAGGCGCATCCACACGCAACACATCAGGGACGTATGGCAGACCCACCTATTATTATTGTGTGAATAGTGATGGTGTCCGTCGT
This sequence comes from Anaerolineae bacterium, assembly GCA_034436595.1. Classification (GTDB taxonomy): domain Bacteria; phylum Chloroflexota; class Anaerolineae; order Aggregatilineales; family Phototrophicaceae. The sequence continues at coordinate 4,727 of DAOTUO010000125.1, forward strand.
GAAGTCACTAGTCAAGTGGTGGGCGATGTGATGGACAACACCTTTGGCACGATTGGCTCAACGATTGCCAATTCGTTTATATGGGGCGGCGTGATTTTTCTGGGGGTGATATTCATTATTATTGGCGCAATTATGGGCGTTGGTAAGCGTGTACGGGCGGGCGGATATACAGCGACAATTAATGGTCAACCATTTGTGATGACACGCGGTGGGCTAAATATCCCCGATATGATGGACATGTCATCGGCATCTATGCCACAAGATACGGCGGCACGGTTGCAAAAATTGGAGCATCTCTACCAAACAGGGGTGATTTCCCGTGAGGAATATGACCGCGCCCGCCAAAAAATACTTGAGGATATTCGCTAATCTGCTATAGTTGTCTGATGATAAAAAACACCTTACCATCATCACAATTGAGCATATTAACGATTCCATGGGGACTCGATTGGGCAACCGTGTTCAATCGAGAAGCACCCCTCATCCTAGAAATTGGTTTTGGCTATGGGCATTTTTTGGAGTACCTGCATAAAACCCGTCCAGATGCCAATGTCATCGGCATAGAAGTTGACCATCATTGTTTGGATAAAGTCGAGCGCCAGCTCATCCGCAAAAAGATGAGCCATGTGCGTGTGTTATATGGCTTTGCAGACACTGCCCTGCGTCATATTTTCGCGCATAATACCCTGTCCGAAGTTCATATCAATTTTCCAGACCCATGGTTCAAAAGTCGTCATGCGGGGCGCAGGCTCATGCAACGCGAGACACTCGACTGGATTGCAGACCGCATGGCGGTTGGTGCAAAGTTGTATTTAGCCACCGATATTGCCGATTACGCCGAGATGAGCGCCGATTTATTAGAAGCCACGCCTGCGCTCACCAATCTGCTCCCCACACGTTGGGGAAATACCCGTCCACAGCCTGTTGTGACAAAATATGAACGCCGTGCCATTGAGCAAGGGCGTATTTGCCATTATTTTACCTATCAGCGCAACGATACCCCCACGCCTGCTTATCCGCTACAAGAGGAATTGCCCATGCCCCATATCGTCATGCAGACCCCACTCACATTGGCAGAATTATCTGACCAATTGATGCCCCAAGATTTGGATACCGACCAGTTTCATATCCATTTTTTGAGCCGATACACGAACCCCAAAGCTATTTTATTTGAAGTATATGTACATGAGCCAAGCCTAGAGCAACATATTGGGGTGATTGTGGTTCAGCGCGAAAATACCGATGAAGTGACCATTAAGGTGAGTTCACTCGGCACACCCCGCGCCACAAAGGGCGTGCATCGGACGGTGGGGTTGGTGGGAGAGGCGCTCTTACGCCTAGCACCCGCCACCCAAGTTTTGCAAGATAAAATTCAACACGAATCCTAACCCGCTAGGCATAAATTTTGAGGAATTTCTCTTCAGATTCTGGCGCACCAATAAGGATGAGGCGTGTATTTGCTTTGAGGAAGTCATGCGGGTCTGGCATGATTTCGACCGTGTTCTCGGTATGAATACCGACCACTGTACACCCTGTTTTTTGGCGGATAGGACACTCTGCCAGTGTTTTACCCACCAGCCCTTTTGGGATATAAATCTCAAAAATCGCCAAGCCTTCTGCTATCATCAAAATATGGTCGCGCCCAATATGATTGATGATAGTGGTCGCGCCTGTAGAGGCATACGACATGACAAAATCTGCCCCGGCACGATGTAGGGTGGGGATATTGCGTTCTAACCCCGCACGGCTGATGATTTGTGCATCTGGGCGCAACCGCCGACAATAAATGGTGAGATAAACATTCATATCATCGTCATGGGTGGTGATAAGCACCGCTGTCGCCGTGCGGATGCCTGCTTCTTCTAATACCTCTAATTCTGCACCATCGCCCAAGACATATTTTTGCGGGTCACGGATGCGGTCTGGTGATTTTTCGATAATGCGATAATCCATTCCCCGTTTTGCCAATTCGCGCCCCACCGCCCGTCCCACACGCCCACCACCGATGATAATCACAGGGGTGCGATTCGATTGTCCGTTGTGATAGAGCGCGTTATAACGCAGGAGGCTATTTTCTGTGGTTGCCATGATAAGAATACTATTTTCTGCGATGAGTGTCTCTGGTGTGGCGACTTGGAATTGCCCTCGTGACCATAATCCCAAGACACTGATGCCGAGTGTCTCGCGGAGGTTGCTGTCTTTGAGCGTTTTATTGACCAGCGATGTGCCACGCACAGATGCATCTGCAATAATGAGGTCATCAAATCGCCCAATGATGTGCGCGGTGGTAGACCCATTAATCACCTGACGGGCTAATGCCTGTGCCATCATTTCTGCCAATTGAATGACATAAGAGCATCCCGCGAGTTCTAATAAATCTACCGATGCGGGGACATTGGCAGTCGCCATCATTTTGACAGATCCCGAAATTTCGCGCACGGTAAAGGCGACATTGGCGTTCACTTGGTCGCTGGCGGTGGTTGCCACAAATAGGGCTTTATCTACACGAGCGCGTTGATAGGTGCGTGGGTCGTCTAGGTCGCCCACCATGACTTTATAGCCCAAATCGTGCAGGCGTAGGGCTTCTGTGAGATTGGGTATGAGCAACACATAGGGGTAGTGATAATATTTGAGTTTATCAATGAGGGTCTCTGTGACCAAATCATAATGCGTGAGGAGGATATGCCCCTCTGTGTTTTCTGGCAATTGGGTTGGCGCACGGGCGATTTGTTGGGCTTTTAGCCAAGGGGCATAAAAAAATTCGATAAAGGTAAATGGCAATAGGATGAGCAAAAACACCACCCCACTGACCAACACGATTACCGAGAACAAGCGCCCCAAATCGGATTGGAAGGTTATATCGCCAAATCCGAGTGTAGACATAACGGTTAATGTCCAATAGACCCCTGTTATCCAACTTTCTGAACGCCCCTCATATTCCATGATGTAATGAAAGATGATGCTATACACCGTGATGAGTGCTACGATAATAATCAGAAAGCGCAATAATGCCACCATATTGATACGGGTGGGGCGGTCTTTGGCAAATTGTAGCAAAACAGTAATGAGTGATTTCATCGGCAAATAACTTTTTTTATGGACATCCTATCTGATTATAGAGGAAAGCAATTTCGTTTGTCAAAACCCCTCGTTGGTAATTTGACCCGTTTAGTTGTAGAATGGGAAGCATTAGGCAATAAAATAGTCAATTTATATCACCCTCATTCATATATAAGGGGAGAGCGTATGTTTCGGGCAATCGGTTTATTTTTTTGGCGATTTATGGTGATTTTTTCGTTCATTGTGAATATCGTCTTGGTGGTTGTGTTGGTGGTGGCGGGGTTATATATCTTCCACATCAAAGCACAAGTGGCACAACCATTGGTGGCGGGTTTGCATAGTAGCTTTGTCGGGCTAGATAATGCCACGATTGACTGGACAATCCCCGTGCGCGATACTATCACGCTTAACACGGTCATTCCACTCAATACCTGTACCACTGTGACACTCAATGAGAGTGTGCCGTTGGTGGTCAATGCCAATATTGTTTTACCGGGGGTTGGCAATTTGAATAACGCCCAAGTGAATCTCAGTTTGCCCAATGGCTTGCCATTGCCGATATGCCTCAATATAGAAGTCCCTGTGACCAACCTCGAAGTGCCTGTGTCGTTGGATGTGCGGGCGGTGATTCCTCTCCGCGAGACCCAATTGCACGATGTGGCACAAAATTTACGCTTGTTATTTGAGCCATTAGCGGTCGGATTGACCAATTTACCTAATGATTTTGGTGAAGCCGTCACCCTCATTGGCGAAGTGTTGTCTGGTGAGGCGAATTTGCTCGCAGAAAATGAATATACCCTCCAGCCGTGGCCCGGGTATTCGATGACGGCAGGCTATGGCTATGACCTCATTAATATTCCCACGCCAGAAGACTCGCGCCCACTCCGCACAGGCATTGTGCCAGTGGGTGGGATTCCCTTCTTAGACGATGATATTCGCCCAGAATTCTATGTGGATGGCAATACACCCGCACAGATTAATCAACAAGCCATGCAAAACCTCAATGCCCAGAATGTTGACCCACGTTACTATAACGGGGGCATTGGCGAGATTATCGCTACGGTGAATGGTGGGGTATTTGTCCCACAGACGACCGATACTAACACCAATACGGATGAGGGGATTATCACTATCCCCCCGCCGATAGATGCTAATGCGACACCCTTTGTTTCGCCAGAATTACCGATTGGTGGTCCCGTTGCGACCTCCACACCAAACCCAGACCAGGGCATTTTGCCCCCATCAGGAGGATAATTTTGACCCAAGACGATATGCCCTCAATTTGTGATTATGAAGGCTCAAATTATCGCACGGATTTTTGGGAAGGACGCGGACGCGATTATGAAGACCGCGTAGAACGCATTGCCATACGCCGATTATTGCCAAAATCTGGCAAGCGCCTTTTGGAAATTGGGGCGGGATTTGGGCGTTTGACAGAAGAATATAACGCCTATGACCAAGTGATTGTGCTGGATTATTCGTTCTCACAATTGCAATATGCCCAAGAGCATTATGGACGCGACCCACGTTTTATTTATGTGGCGGCGAATGCCTATCAATTGCCCCTACACGCGGGTATATGCGATGGCGCGACCATCATCCGTGTGCTACATCACATGCAGGATGTCCCCAAAATATTCAGTGAGGTACGCCGTATTTTAGCCCCTCAAGGGACATTTTTGCTGGAATTTGCCAATAAACGCCATATCAAGTCTATGGCACGCTATGCCATTCGCCAGCAAAGCTGGAATCCGTATGACCTTACGCCTGTGGAATATGTGGCATTAAATTTCGATTTTCATCCCCGTTATATTGCCCAAGAATTGGCACATGCTGGATTTTCGACACAAAAACGCTTGCCTGTGTCGTTTTTTAGACTGGGTACGCTCAAAAAATTGCCCACAGGGTTATTGGTCGGGACAGATGCCGTGTTACAACACACGCCATTTTTCTATACACCGAGTATTTTTACACGTAATGTCGCCGATGCCAAAGGGACAAACGCCCTAAGTGCCAACACCCCAGAAGCGTTATTTCGCTGTCCAGAAACAGGTGAAAATTTGGTACGCGAAGGCGATGTGATGCGTGCGCCCATAAGCGGATTGCGCTATGCCATCCGTGACGGTATCTACGATTTTAAAGCCCCACTGGATGGATAATGATTATCACTGAAAAAGTACCCGTACAAAAATCATCACGCCTATTGTGGATTATCGCTATAGGTGTTTTTATTGTATCGGTGGCATCCGTCATTTGGGCGGTGATGGCGCATGGGGTCAATGTCCCCTATTATGACCAATGGGATAGAAGTTGGGGAGAAGTGATTGTCTCTGCACTCAATGGTGAAGTGACAATTGCCACCTTTACTGAACAATATTATCAAAATGAGCATCGGATTGTTTTTACCCACGCAGTCACCCTGCTATCGGCTATTCTGACACAATGGGATATGCGCTTTGAGATGGCGATTAATGTGCTATTGTGTGTGCTGAATGCCATCGTCCTCACCGCTATTTTTCGTAAATATAACCCGCGTGCGACTGCGTGGGGGCTGATTATTGCCTCGTTGTTGACCATCTCTATCAACCAATATGGCAATTTGTTGTGGGGATTTCAGACGTGTTGGTATTTTGTTGTTCTATTCGCATTGCTCACTTTTTATTGCCTAGATACGTCTAATATGACCTATAAGCGGTTGGGATTTGCCATCTTTTTTGCTTTTTGTGCCACATTTTCATTGGCATCGGGCTTATTTGTGTGGTTTGTGGGTATTGTCGGCATGTGGGTTGCGGGGATTCGCCAAAGACGGTATTACATCGTCTGGATAGTGGCTACCGTGATTGCACTCGCATTATTTTTCTCTAATTATGTCTTGTTATCACGCGGGTTTTCGTTGGCATGGATGATACGGTATGTCCCCATTTATCTGAGTGGGTCATTTATTCCGCGTGATGTGTTTAACTACACCTTGTTATACCCATTTGCTATCACGGGCTTGGCATTTTGGCGCATATCCCGCAATAGCTATTATTTATGGCGACAGGGGCATAAACGGTCACTGTCTATTTGGATAATGATAGCGGGCTTGGGCTTGGTGACGGGTGTGGTCGCAGGGGTGCGCCGTCCCTCATTAGGCTTGGCATTAGATACCCGCTACGCCACACTTGCAACGATGTTTTGGATGGGATTTTTTGGGATAATTATTACCACCAACGGGTTTATTCGTGCAAAGACCTTTATACAGCCAAAAATTCGCCGTTTGTATTGGGGCAATATTGGGTTTTTGGTATTTTTCTTGTCGCTTCATATCTTTACAACCTTTGCCTTTATGCCACAAGTCGCTCAATGGGGCGATACAATGCGTGGATATGAAACCTGTGTGCTAAATTATCCGACCAGTGGTGAGACAGAATGCCTTGCAGATTTATACCCGACCACTGGCGATGATTATACCAACCTCACCAAGTGGATTTTACAGATGCAAGAACGGGGAATGGGACCGTTTAGTGGGGAGTAACTGATGATGTTGTTCACAAATTCGTTCCATTAACACCTTTTTTGAGATAAGGACAATAAATGATTTATGACTATCCAACTAAATCCCCCAAATCATCTTGGTTGTGGTGGAGTAGCGCCATTGGCATATTTATCCTTTCTGCGCTTTCTGTCATTTGGGCAGTGGCGACACATGGCGTTAATGTTCCTTACTATGACCAGTGGGATAGAAGTTGGGAATTTATTATTCTCAATTTTGAAAACCAGACACTAATCCTTCCTCAATTATTTCAGCAACATAATGAGCATCGTATCTTTTTCACGAATTTGTTGAGTATCCTATCGGCAATCCTGACCGATTGGAATATCCGCTTTGAGATTTTTATGAATGCGGTGCTATGTATCGCCAATGGTATCATTTTGATGGCAATTTTTAGGAAACATACTCCTAGATTAATGCCACTAGCCGTCATTATCGCATCACTATTGGTTATTTCGTTAAATCAATACGGCAATTTATTGTTTGGCTTTCAAAGCCCATTTTATTTTGTCATTTTATTCTTATTCATGACTTTTTATTGCCTAGATACGCCTAATATGACCAATAAACGATTAGGACTGGCTACCTTCTTTGCTATTTGTGCCACATTTTCATTGGCAAATGGTGTTTTTGTTTGGTTTATTGGTTTATTCGGCATGTGGTTAGCAGGTGTTCGCTCAAAAAAACATTATGTACTATGGTTATTGGCTACGATCATTTTTAATGTCTTATTCTTTTCAAATTATTATTTGAGTTCTGGCTCTAGTTCTATTCAGCCTGTAGCCATGATTCGGTATATACCTATTTATCTAAGTTCATCATTAATGCCACGTGACTTATTTGTTTATAGCCTTTGGTATCCATTGGCAATCATTGTCATCGTTGGGTGGCGAATCAGTCGTAACTATTATTATTTATTTAAGCATGGGCATCATCAAGAAGTTGCTGTATGGTGGATGATTGCCTTAACCGCATTAATAGCAACTTTTCTATCGAGCTTACGTCGCCCTTCTCTACAAGTGGCATTGGATAGTCGGTATATCACCTTATCTATCTTATTTTGGATTGGGGTATTGGGGCTGATTTTGACAGCTAATTCTTTTATCCGCCAAAAGACATCTATATCACCCTCTGTAAGACGTTTATATTGGGGGAATATCGCTTTTATCGCTATTTTTTTTGCGATTCATTTGCTCACAACGATGACACTTATACCAAAAATGAGTTCTCAAGCTGATATAATGCGAGATTATGAAACATGCGTATTGGCGTACCCAACTACTCAAGATGAATCTTGTTTAGAGGGTGTGTATTTGCGATTAGAAGATAATACACGATTAATAAATTGGATTTTACAGATGCAAGAACGGGGAATGGGACCGTTTAGTGGGGAGTAGATTATGCTGAACCGATTAAACTGGGTGCATATTCTCATCCTGCTTGCCTTGCCCATTGTCTTGGCGCTGATAAACCCCAATTGGTTGTTCAATGTCAATATGGCAGACGATTTTAACTATTTGGGCTATCAGATGAATTTCCCCAAATACACGGGGTGGTATCCATCGGCGGATATATATCTTATT
>DAOTUO010000126.1:0-12170 GCA_034436595.1 Anaerolineae bacterium
TGCCCCCTCTCCCCCTTTCATGGAGAAAGGGGGAATTATCGGGATTGCCTGTAGGGACGCGCTTCTGTGCGTCCTCGTCTGTGGACGGCATGAATGTCGTCCGTACAGGGGGTGGGGACACAGGTAAATTATGCAAGCGCACAAAATCCGCATGGGCGTTGGCTGTCGGTGGGCAATGCAACACGGCGGGCATGGCTACCACAAATCCCGCGCCGATTTTCCCCAATACGCGCTCACAGGCGATTTTTTCCCCTGCGATAGCGACCTGATTTGGTGTGTTGATGTGCGTCATAAAGACGGTTGGCTCATCGGCTAAGGCTTGGCGCATGGTATCGGGGTCGGTTGCCACGACATAATTGCCCCATAGGGCATCATCGGGCGTGGTATAGTCGCCAAAATACTGACGGGCAACCGTCTTTTTGCCCACCACTTTGGATATGAATAAATTGGTCGTATTCAGCAGATAACTGGCTTGATTCGCATCTGTCCATATCTCCGCGCCCCACATCATGCTGGCTTCACCCATGCTATATCCGAGCATGGAAGCGGGTTTTATCCCCAATAAGCTGACCATGCGCGTATATTGCCATGCAAAGGTTGACCCTGCTTGCATCATGGCGGGCAAATTATCCCCAAGCGCCATCTGCTGGGCGGTGTATTCTTCATCTGATAGCCGATGAGTTGTGCGCGGATAAATCAGTTTATCCGCCACCAGCGAAGCTAAATTGTGGCTATGAATGGGGCTTGAGTCGTACAGGTGGGTGAAATTTTGGAGCAAATCGCCCGCCATGCCCACATAGGCATTAAATGCACCCGGATACACCAGCGTCACAGCACCAGTTGCAGGTTTGGCGGTGAAGCTACTGCCGATTTTACTCTCCCAATCCCGATTTTTTTCAAATGCGGTAGCGATACCCTTTTGGGCGGATTGCGCTTCTGATAACAATTCATCCCGATTTTTGCCGATAAGCGCCCCGCCGTATGGGTGACTATCGTTATAGGCGGATATGGCTTTGGCTTGGATACTATCAACCGATGTCGTGTTTTGCAGTTGACTGATGACATCGGCTAAACGGGCTTGCAGGTCATTGGCAGAATCGCCACTGATAGGTAACAGGGTATAACGCAGTTCTATCGGCAGGCTTATTTGATTTGCCATCATAAAAATATGGGCATGACCACCATCTGCACCCATAATAGTCACTGCCCCATAGGTATAGAATGTATCGGATGATACCAATGGGCGTGTCGTTGTTGGGATGTAAAATGGTTTGTCATGAAAAAAGGCTTCGTGCTTGGGTTTTATGAAATTTGGCATTGGGGGAAGTGTGCGCCGATGGATGACCAACGCCGATTGAATGAGCGATGCCATGCCAGAGGCGTTATAGGTGTGTCCAATCACCGCCTTACTGCTGATGAGGGCAATTTTTTCTGGGACATCCCGATAGCCATACGCCAACCCCAACATTTCGGCTTCATCTTCTGCCTCAATGCCACTCGCAGACAAACTAATAAATTGAATATATTTGGGGATGATGAAGGTATGATGTGAGACGGCATCAATGGCATTGGCTAATGCTTCTGCGCTGGGACGGGTATCATGTGAGATGCTAATCCCTTCAATGGTGGCATAAATCCGATTGTGGTCAGATTCGGCTTTTTCCACCGTTTTAAGCACCACCGCGCCAGCGCCTTCACCGATATGCCAGCCGTTGTTATCCGCATCCCAACCAAAGGGGCTATCGGTTGTGCCGAGTGGGGCAGTTTGCGCCCGCACCATCACATTTTCGATGCCACCAGACAAATCCACCGCGCCCACCAGCACCGCATCGGCTTCTCCGCGTGTGAGCATCATCTGGGCGATTTCGAGTGCCTTAGACACGCCATTTTCTTCTGCGGATAGGGTGAAAGACGCGCCAGAAAAATCCCACGCCGATGAAATGCGATTGGCGACAATATTGCCGATGAAACTCACATATTGGTTGACCCCAGGCCAAGTATGTAAAGCATCTCTGGCAATGGATTCCAGCCGTACCAGTTCATCTTCGGATAGGGCAATGCCTTCTCGTGCCAGAGCATCACGGATTTGCCAGCCTAAATCCACCCGTCCGCGAAATTTGTGCAATTCCAATTCGCCGTTCATAGCGATAATCACCGCCACGTTGCCACCCTCTTTGATTTGGGCATCGTGGAGCGCCCTATCCGCCACTTTGAGCATGAGGGTTTGTTGGGGAATCGGTTGGTCATCCGCCGCGGGGGGAATTTTGAAGCGCAAAAAATCCATCTCGAAGGAGGTCATGTATGCGCCTTTAGCCCCACCCCCTAGCCCCCTCCCCATTGCATAGAGAGGGGGAACATCCCCATTCCCATCAGCAGGATTGTAGGGACGCGATACATCGCGCCCTTCGTCATCGGACGGCATAGTTGCCTGCGTCCCTACGGGTACATTGGTCGGATTCATTCCCCCCCATCGTTCATGGGGCAGGGGGATAAAGGCGGGTTCACCATCAAAAATGGCGTGTTCAAATGCCTGTAACCCGTCTAATTTGCCAAAAAAGGCATCCATCCCCACAAGCGCCATTGGGGAGAGGCGGACATTTTTATCCACAGGGGTATATTCGAGTGGGGATTGCTCTAGTATCAGATGGGCGTTGCATCCACCAAATCCAAACGCGCTGACCGCGCCGATTTTGCGCTCATCTGACCAGTCGGCGGTCTGGGTGACAATCTGCCCCGCGCCCCAATTGGCTTTATCCGACACCAACGGGTCTGTGATGTGGAGCGTGGCGGGGATTTGCCCGTGTTGCATCGCCAAAACGACCTTCATGACCCCACTCATGCCCGCGGCGGTGAGCAAATGCCCCAAATTGCCCTTCACCGAGCCGATGAGGGGCTGATTTTTCCCAAAAAAGGATTGCATCGAATTGAGTTCTGTCACATCGCCCAATGGCGTGCCTGTGGCATGACATTCGACATACTGAATTTGGTCTGGGGTAATATCGCTATGAGCATAAGCGCGTTCATAGGCGCGGATTTGCCCCGCCGAATTGGGCGTGAGTAGGTGTTTTCCGCGTCCATCGTTAGACAGTCCCACACCAGATACCACCGCAACAATTTTATCTCCCGCTTGCAGGGCATCTTCTAGGCGTTTGATGACCAAAAAGCCAGCGCCTTCCGCCGCCACTAGCCCCGCCGAATGATTATTCAATGGGCTACTGGTTTCATCCTGTTCGGGATACGCGCTAAAAATCGAAAATCCCATGTTGATATTATACGGGTCAGACCGACTCACCGCGCCCGCCAGCATCATATCGGCTTTGCCTGCGGAGAGATAATCACACGCCAATTTGACGGCATATAAAGACGAGGCACATGCCGCATCTAGCGCGAAATGTGTGCCACCCAATCCCAACGCTTTGGCGATAATCGAGGCCGGTGAGCCAGACATACTCGCGTTCACGGGCGATACATCATCAAAAAATTCGAGTGGTTGCAGGGGCAATTCTTCATCTAATAAGTCGCTGATGGCTTCATACACCGCATCACTATAAATGCTGTTGATGAGTTGATGCGAGGCGCGGGTCGGGAACGACAAATTGCCCATAATCACGCCTGTGCGGAACAAATCGCTATCGGCATAGCCACTATCCACCAAAGCCTCATGGGCGGCATACAACGACCAGTGATGCAATTCATCCAACGCCATGAGGTCATCTACCGATAACTTATAGCCTGTGGGGTTAAACTGAAAATCGTGGATATACCCGCCGCGCATGGAATAATATTTATCTGGTGTGCGGGTGGGCGAAAATAATTCCTCTGGATTGATGCCCATCTGCGCTTGGGTGGCGATAGAACGGCTATCGCGCCCACTGAGCAAGTTCTCCCAATATGAGTTGACGGTATGCGCCTCTGGGAACAGACATGCCATGCCGATAATTGCAAATTTTTCCATACCATAAACCCTTTTTCGTGTAATTAATTGTGAACCACCATGCACCCTCATTGCCCGTATAGGGACGGCATACTTGCCCTCTATTATAGGACATAAGGCAATGCGCCCCACCCCCAAATCCATCAAATTGATGAGACGTAGGGGTTGCCATGGCAACCCCTACACATCCGTGTTAACGGGTTTTCACCCCCTTTCTCCATGCAATGGGGAAAGGGGGTTGGGGGGATAGGGATTGATTTTATGCCCCAAACAATTTGTTCAATTCGGCGCTAATGGTGACTTCTGCGCCGAATACCTGCGAATACATCAGACCCGCTTCATCGTGGGTGATGATATTTGCCACGAGTCCCGCCGAGTGATGCTCGACAACCTCTAACGTGACATAAAACACCGTATTGGGTGGCAAGATACGGTATTGTTCGCCACCACCCGCGCTCAATGGCAAGCTGGCAGACCCATAAATTTTCCGCGCCCAGATGACCATCGCCTGAAACGATATATCCGATGTGAACGGGTTAAAGGTCTGAATGGGGAATTGCCCCTGCACCTGCACATCTATCTGTTGGGAACGACATTGCATGACCAATTTTTGGTCAGATAGCGATAGCACCTGCTCGACCCCGCGAAATGACGCACCATGAAATAGCGTGCCATCGGTATAGAGCGATTTTCCGTCTAGCGGATTTTTGGCGGTGAGGTCTAAGCCCGCATACACGGGTGGGGGGGGCAATTGACTCATGAGGTGAATATTGGCGCTGTAGTGATAGCGCAATTTGCCTTGTGGCGATAGGCTGTGGATTTTGCACGCGAGTGTGACACTATCTGCCGATTTTTTGGTTTCATTGATTTGTAGGGTGTATGTATCCGATAGTGCTTCATCAAACACCACCCCTTTGAGGACGTTATAATCATCTGCTTTATAGAAGGTATAGCCCGTGGTCATATCCTCACAGGCGTTAATCATCCATGCCAGCGCGTGAACCATCGGCAAAACGGCATGTTTGCCGATGACGTGATGGTGCAAAAATGGATTTTGTGCCAGCGTCAAATGCCGATGTTGGGTATATTGGCGCAGGGCGCTAGCGGTCAATGGGGCGGGGACGTGGTGCATGGGACTCCCCACCAATATTTGCACGGGTGTATTGGGATTATCCAGCGCGTTGATGAGCATTTTTGCGCCCACATCCACGGGAATCACCTGAATATGCCGTTCTGCGAAGAGTGCCTTGAGGCTGTCGTCTACCATACCCGCTTCCCACGGTCCCCAATTGAGCGAGACGACTTGTGCCTGTGGATAGCTGTGCTTGAGCGTGTGCGCCATACGGTTGAGAATTTCGTTGGCAATAGCATAGTCGGATTGCCCCGCATTGCCATAAAATCCCGCCGCCGATGAAAAAAATACGATATGGGTCAATTGTGATGCGGGTAGGTGTGCCAAAACATTGAGCAGACCATCAATTTTTGTGCCATAGACAAATTCAAAGTCCTCTGGGGTCTTATTTTCGATGAGTTTATCTGCCAGATTGCCCGCGCCGTGCAAAAAGGCGGTGATTGCGCCTATCTCGGTTTGGATTTGGGCGATGGCTTCTCCCATACGGGCGTTATCGGTAATATCGGCGCTGTAATAATTTGCACGACCACCCGCCTTTGCCACTTCCGCGATGGTGTGTTCGATTTCGCGCTTGGCAGTAATTGCCCCTAGCACCTTCTGGATGGTCTTGGGGAGGGGTTTTTCGCCACGCGCTTTAAGGTCTGCGATGCACTGTGCTTGTAATTCGGCGCTATCGGATACGCCAACTGCCCATGTGGGTTCTGGCTGGCTGATATTGCTCCGTCCGAGCAGGGCAAATTGGCATTTATAGCGGGTGGCGAGGGCGATCACACAACTGGCGGTGATACCCCGTCCGCCCCCCGTGACGAGGAAAAGCGTATTTGGTGATAGTGTCGTCGTCATAGTGTCTCGATTCTGTTTGATTGTGTCCACTGTTAGATGGCATAAATGCCCTCTTTAAACAGATATAGGTGATTTTGGTTTGATGCCCCGTAACATGCCTTCAATATCTACCCCATTATCAAGGTCATGCCAATCAATGCTAAACGGGGATAATTCGTAATTAGCACGTTGGTGGGAGGTGGCATTTGCTAACCATGGAAACCAGTCTAATGGATTGCTGATTTCGCGCTCGTCTGCCAAGATGATGGTGAGTTTGGTGTCTGTGATGATGACCTCTATAGGATGACTAGGGCGTTTATTGTTCATTTTTTATCCTGATGTGACCCTACCCACGTTGTGGAGAGGATACGTGAGGGCTTGCCCTGGCAAGCCCCTACTACATGGCAAATTGAGATATTTTATCCCCACCCCAACCCATCCCATCAAATGGGAATGGACGTGATATATCACGTCCCTACAAACCTCGCCTAGAAGTGGTTTTCTCCCATTTCCCTACTCGGTGGGGCGTAGGGACGGCATACATGCCGTCCGTTGGCGGGGGATAGGGGATGATTTTAAGGTGCTATTCCCCGACCACCGTCATGCGTCCCGCTTCGCCATAGCCAATTTCGAGAATAGCCCGTTTGGGGTCGTATAACTCGCATAGGATGGCGTTGACCATGTTGGTGGTGTCCATATTGGGTGCTAAATCCAGCGCACGGCAAAACACACTATCGCCCCATTCGGCTTTGAGTGTCTTGACCAAGCCCGTTAATCCACCGACTAGCGCATGATTACCCGCGCCACGATTCATGCCAAACGCCCCGTCTAATTGGGTGACTATCACAAATAAACCCGCGCCATTTGGCACAGTGGTCAGGCTATTTTTAAGGTGCTTGGCGGTCATAAAAACCTGTTTCACAAAATTCCGTTGGGCAGAATCGAGTCCGTTGAAAGTAGGCGATAGGGCGATAAACGCGCCTACCGTCCCATGTTCGGCTTGGATATTTGCCAGTGTGCCACCGAGTGATGCGTCATCAGCGTTATACGCAATCGTTACGCTCACGATTCCCCGCGCCGTTAGTGCGTCTGCAAGTTGCGCTGTGCGCGGGGTATTATCGCCCAAAATCAGGCACACATAGCCCTCTGGCAATGACCAATCACGCATATCGGGGGCGGGCAACCATTTGGTACGGGCGACCATGCGCCCAATTCCGCCCATGTCGTCTAATTCAATGGCAGGGTGCGCCCCGTTGCCTTCTGCAACAGAGGCGCTAAATGCTTTTGGGGAGGTCGTGCCTCCGACTGATTGCGCCATGTAATCCACAATTTCGCCCAATGTCCGCAATTGCCCCAATTCATCGGGTTTGAGTTGGGGAAGGTCGGGGAATTCTGTCCGCATCGCGCCAAGAATTTCCACGCGCTTGATGCTATCAATGCCCAAATCGGCTTCCATATCCATCGAAAGGTCTAAAATATCCAACGGATAACCCGTTTTCTTGCTGACGATTGCCATCATCACATCGGATAATTTGGATAGGTCTAATCCGCTAGTAGGAACGGGTGTTGGTGTGGGTTGTACGGACGGGATTAATCCCGTCCCTATGGGTGCGGGTGCATGATTGCCATTGCCGTTAGTAGGGACGGGAGACATCCCGTCCACTGATGCACCGATACCGACCGATTGCGCCATATAATCCACAATTTCGCCCAATGTACGGAGTTGACCGAGTTCATCGGGTTTGAGTTGGGGAAGGTCGGGGAATTCTGTCCGCATCGCACCAAGAATTTCTACGCGCTTGATGCTATCAATGCCCAAATCGGCTTCCATATCCATCGAGAGGTCCAAAATATCCAACGGATAACCCGTTTTCTTGCTGACGATTGCCATCATCGCAGACGATAATTTTGCCAAATCTAACCCATTAGTAGGGACGGGTGTGGGTTGTACGGACGGGATTAATCCCGTCCCTACAGGCGCGACAGATTTGGGCGCGGGTGGCGGTGAAACGGGTGGTGGCGCGACCACCGATTTCACGGGGATTTTTGCCATAGCGGGTTGCGGTTTTGGGGCGTTGGGTGTGGACGGCAAGAATGCCGTCCCTACGGGCTTCGATGCGGGTGGTGGGGTATTGGGTGTGGACGGCAAGAATGCCGTCCGTACAGGGGGTGGTGCAACCACAGGACGGGGTGCGCCGTTGCTAGAGGCGGTTGGTATGGGTGCAGTGGCTTCTGTGGTGAGTGTCTGAATGGTCGCATATAGTTGGTTGAGCAATTCTGCTTGCGACTCTAAATAGGCTTGGTGAGTGACAGACATGCCCGCTTGTTGCTGATTAAATTGTGATAACCCATCGCGCACGGTTTCGAGTACGCCGTTGGGCAGGGCAGTGGCGCTCATGAGCTGTCCCATGAGTTTTGATGCCAGTTGATTATACTCACTTTGGGCAGCGAGGTATTGCGAATGGGCGCTGACGACTTCGGCTTGGATTCGCCCAAAATCATCCAAAGCCCGTTGGAGTTGTGCGAGCATTTCTGCGGACATCGGTTTTTTCCTTATAGTAGATGTGGTTGGTTGCGCGGACGGGATGGTTGCCGTCCCTACGGGTTTTTGGGTTGGTTGCGTGGACGGCACAGATGCCGTTGGCACCGGTTTTTCGACAAGTTTCTCCACAATTTTTTCGACTTCAACAATTTTTTCGACTTCAACGATGCGTTCCACAATCTTTTCGCCACCCGCTATCCGATAGCCATCGGTGAGCGCGTTATGATACGCCTCACGGGTTTGTGGGCTGACATAATTCGCGCCGTTGAGCGTGACCTTCATTACAGGTTTGCGCGGGGTGGCGGTATTGCGGACGGCGTAGGGGTCTATGGCGGTGAGATTCACCCCGACCACACGCAATTGCACCACTGCTTCGCGCAGTTGGGTGTCGCTATCTTTTTGACGACTGCCATTGAGGGCGATGGCGATATGTTCGCGCTCACCCAAAATATCTTTGGTGAGGTTGGTCAACACACTGCGCGGACCAAATTCGACAAAAATACGTCCACCATCGGCATAAATCTGGTTGATTTCATCCTCAAATAGCACCGGATTCACAATTTGCTTCACCAACGCCTTGCGGATTGCGCCTACTGTCTTGGGATAGGGTTTGGCGGTGGTATTAGAATAAACTGCCACGCTAGGCGCTTTGAGTTGGGCGCGTTCCACCGCTTGGGCAAAACGGGTCTCTGCATGACCGACTAGTGACGTATGGAATGCCGCCGCCACCGAGAGTTGGGTCACAGTGTAGCCTTTGCCCTTCAAAATGGCATGGGTGTTTTGGATGGCGGGGGTTGTGCCTGCCAAAACGACTTGGTTATGCGCGTTTTTATTGGCAATACTCACGCCGTCAATGCCGTTGATATCGTTATTCAGGTTGGATAAATCACCTGTGACGGCGAGCATCGTCCCGGCATCAAAATTGGGCGTATCCAATGGCGACATGGCATCGCCACGCGCTTTCATCAGACGCACAAAATCGTCATCATTAATCACATCCGCCGCCCATAGCGCAGACAGTTCCCCAAAGCTATGCCCTGCGGTGAAATCGGGCGCAAAGCCCGCATTGCGGAATAATTTATACATGCCCATGCTCATGGCACCGATGGCGGGTTGGGCGGTATTGGTTTGTTTGAGGCGGTCGGTTTGTGCCTCTCTATCGGCATCGTTAAAAACAGGTGCAGGATAAATCAGCGACGACAGGGGAGATTGCTCCTCATCCACAAAAAGCCCGTCAATCGCGCCAAATGCGCCCCGAATTTCTGGGAAATTCATAGCGAGTTCACGTCCCATGCCCACATATTGCGAGCCTTGCCCACTAAACAGCGCCACCACATGCCCCGCCGTCTGCATGGCAGATTTGCGGTAATAAATGCCTTTGGGATGTGTCCAATTGAGCGTATCGTGATTTTTATTGAGCATGGTCACGGTTAAAGTAAGCATTTGCACAGTTTGTTCTAGGTCAGCAGAGACAAATCCCACACGGGGGTGTTCTGGTGCAATCTGCACCGACTGGCTGGCTTCTATCAATGCCGTGTAATAATTGCGTGCATCGCCGTTATTTAACTGCCCAATCACTTCTTGGATATGGGACGCAAGTCCTTGTGGGGTGGGGGCGGTGAGCAAAATCATCTCGGCGGTGCTATGGATGCGGTGGGTGGTGGTGTGGTCTGCTGTATATTCTTCTAGCACCACATGAAAATTTGTCCCACCAAAGCCGAATGAACTCACACCTGCACGGCGTGGGGGTGCGCCTTCTGCGCGAATCCACGGACGGGTTTCTGTATTCAGATAAAAGGGTGTTTGGTCAATATTGAGTTTTGGGTTGGGCAGTTTGATATTGAGCGTGGGTGGCACAATTTTATGATGCAATGCCAGCGCCGTCTTGATGAGGCTCATCGCGCCTGCCGCCGATTTTGTGTGACCAATTTGGGATTTGACACTGCCCAAAGCGATGGTCTGCGCGGGGGCAGGATGGTCTTGCATGAGCAAATTCAGTGACGAAAATTCGGTAATATCACCCGCAACCGTACCGGTGCCGTGTGCTTCGACCATGCCGAGTGTCGTAGGAGAAAATCCCGCTTCATCATAAGCACGTTGCAACGCCAACACTTGCCCTGTATCACGCGGGGCATAAATGCTCTTATATTTGCCATCGGACGATGCGCCCAATGCTTTGATGACGGCATAAATTCTATCGCCATCGCGTTCTGCATCTTCCAGCCGTTTGAGCACGACCATACCAATCGCCTCACCAATCATCATGCCATCGGATTCGGCATCGAATGGACGAATTTGGTTAGATTTAGAAAAGGCGGGTGTCTTGCTAAACGACATATACATAAAAATCGAATTGTCGGTATCTACACCACCGCTAATCATCATGTCGGCTTTGCCATCGTTGAGTTCACCAATCGCCATTCTAAGGGCGCTCAGAGAACTGGCACAGGCGGCATCCACGACACAGTTCACCCCGCCCAAATCGAGCCGATTTGCCACCCGTCCAGAGATGACATTGCCCAGCATCCCAGGGAAACTATTTTCTTCCCACGGGACATAAGCCAGTTTCATCTTGGCGATGGCGCGGGCGGTGTCTTCATCAGACAATCCCATGCTCTTGAGGACTTTTTCCCATACGGGATATTGCAGGCGTGAGGTGAGTGGGGCAATGAGTTTTTGTCCACCGCCGACCCCCAAAATAACGCCTGTTTTTTGACGTAGAGGAGCAGGGGCATTGCTATAACCCGCATCGGCAAGGGCATCTCTGGCGACCACCAAAGAGAGCAATTGCGACACATCGGTGACTTCTAAGATATTGGGGGGCAGTCCAAATTCTACGGGGTCAAAATCCACATTGGGTAAAAATCCCCCGCGTTTACAATAGGTTTTGTCGGGGGCGGTGACATCTGACGAGTAATAATCGTCAACTCCCCAATGGGAGGCGGGGATATCGGTGATGCAATCTACGGCATTGACGATATTTTCCCAGTAATCTTGGAGGGTTTGCGCTTGGGGCGCAAGTGCCGCCAACCCGATGATGGCGATAGGCTTCATAACAACTCCTGATACTTCAATCACATACCGCCGTTTTCTCGTAAATAAATCCAGCAGGGCGGTGTCTGCTGGTTAAGACACAAGTTTGCTATAAGTTATAACCCCAATAGGGGAAAAAGTATACGCACTAGTAGACAAATTGAAGAAATATTCATGAAAAGTTTACAATTTGGTTGTATATGGCTAGGCATGTTGGTCAATTATTATCACATATATTAGCCTAAACGGGTAGGGGGGATTTGCACCGATTATGATGTGGTTATATAATAGGAAAACAATTTTCTAATCGTTTAATTTTAGGGGGCAAAACCCATGAACGAAGATAATAAATCCAAATATTTAGAACCAGTAGATGATGGCTTGGCGATGCGGGATAGCCAAGATTATGCAAAAGAAAAGTTGTTGGTTTTAAGATATTATCTTGACCAAACCATCACATCTATGCGTGGAAAAAATTGGATTGCCATTAATTACTTGGATTTACAGGCGGGACCAGGTAAAAATAGAATCATGGAGAACCGAAAACAAATTCATAGGATTATGTCAATAACGCATCATTAAACGTGTTTTCACCCCCTCCCCAAAAAATTGGAGCGGGTTGTACGGACGTGATTAATCGCGTCCCTAAGCCTAGAAATGGGTTTCTCCCCCTTTCTCCACGCAGTGGGGATAAGGGGGCTGGGGGG
>DAOTUO010000127.1:0-6429 GCA_034436595.1 Anaerolineae bacterium
ATTGCCGATTTAGAGGCGACCAACGGTGTGATTCACAATTTGAATAATGTCTTATTGCCCCAAGCGGTATTAGACGCATTGGTTGCATCTGAAGCATAGTCAGAATAAGTCATTACCAATCATGTGTAATGGTGGCGGACATAGGACGGCATATATGCTGTCCTACGCCATCCCTCTAATAGACAAACTTATATATAGGAGACCAATTATGCCTTACGGAAATATTTTGTATGATGTCAAAAATGCTGTTGCGACTATCACCCTCAACCGCCCAGATACGTATAATTCGCTCAGTTTGGGGACATTAGAAGACCTTAAAGGGGCAATTAAAGAGGCGGGCAAAGATAAATCTGTCCGTGCCGTGTTGATTACTGGCAATGGCAAAGGATTTAGCAGTGGGGCAGATTTAATCGAATTACACGGCGCACTCGGCACAGTAGACATCACCACCGCCTTACGGAATGGGCTAAATACCCTTGCACAACTGATGCGTGGGCTAGAAAAGCCGATTGTGTGCGCGGTCAATGGCGTAGCGGCAGGGGCGGGTGCGAGTATTACGCTCATGAGCGATTATCGCCTTGCTTCAGAAAATGCCAGCTTTGTATTTGCGGCATTTGCCAATATTGGGCTTGTACCTGATGGTGGCTTGACCTATTTCCTCCAGCAATTGGTGGGTGTGGGCAAGGCGTTGGAACTCGCGCTACTCGCAGATGCCAAAAATCGGGTGTCATCGGCAGATGCGTTGGCGTTGGGGATTGTGAATAAAGTCGTGGCGCACGATGCACTCATGCCAGAGGCGCTTGCTCTCGCAGAAAAATTGGCGACCATGCCCACCAAAGCCATTGGGCTGACCAAACGGGCAATTTATCGTGCCTATGAGCGTCCATTGGGCGATGCGCTGGATTATGAGGCATTGTTGCAAGGGGCGACATTCAAAACACATGATTTTGTTGAAGGGGTATCGGCATTCATCGAAAAACGTCCGCCCGTATTTAAGGGAGAATAACCGATTAGGGCGGGGTTATATCCGCCCTAAATGCTAATTTATTCAGACGCACCAGAGGACAATGACTTGTTATCTGGTTTTGGTGCAGTGAGGGCTGGCACGACTTTTGCCGTCTGAATCAAATCTTGTTGGCGCTCATAGCGTTGTTGTGCCAGTTGGCGCAGGTCTGCTACGACATCCGATTCATCGGTAATTTCGATTCCCAACAAAGACTCTACTGCGTCCTCCATTGTGATAATCCCCGCCGTGCCACCATATTCATCAAATACGACAAAAATATGTTGTTGCCGTGCTACAAATTCTTCTAGCACTTTGGTGACAGTCATCGTTTCTGGGACAAAATGAATGGGGCGTTCCAGGGTGTGTAGGGGGGTATCGTGTTTATCGCTGGCGGCGGCACGGAAAATATCGTGTCGCAACACAAAGCCTGTGATATTATCGCTGGTCTCGTTATAAATCGGGATACGTGAATAGGGCATTGAGCGTTGCCCATTATCCAAAATTTCGTCCACAGTCAAATTACGCGGAAAAGCCAGCATCACCGTGCGCGGGGTCATGATGTCCCACACCTTAACGGTACTTAGGCGAAATAAGTTGGTGACGATACGGCTTTCACTTTTTTCCAGAGACCCTTCTGTGGCGCTAATTTGTGCCATCATTTCGAGTTCTCTGCGGGTGATGGTTGGTCTCTCGTTATCTGGGGCGATGATGCGTGTGAGGTAATTGAATGCCCATACTGCTGGATAAAATACAATGACCATCACCTTAATGGTATAGGCGGCAAAATTGAATAATTGCTTCCAATAAACCGCTCCCACTGTTTTTGGGATGATTTCGCTGAATATCAGAATGAGTAATGTCATGATGACGGTGATAAGCGATGCCCATTGGCTACCAAATACACCTACCGCTTCTGCACCTGCGCCCGCCGCCCCAAAGGTATGGGCAAAGGTGTTTAGTGTGAGGATGCTGGTGATGGGACCATCAATATTTTGTTTGTGTTCTTTCATGAGGGTAGCGGCGCGGTTGCCACCTTGTGCTTCGGTCTGGATGAAGGAATTGGGTGTGGAGAGCAATGCCGCTTCTAATAATGAACAAAGAAAAGACAGGGCAATTGCCATTGTGATATATAGGATGAGTCCTTGTACTGAGCCAGAAATAGCACCGTCGGTTGGTATGGTTGCGGCTAGAATTATGGGTAAGTCTGTTGGGGTCATTAGCTTCTTTTAGATAGATAATCGGTTAATGATTGTGTTAATGTGCTTATTTGTTAGACTAACGTGCCACACTATAACATGAATTTTTGAGGAATGCAATTGACCTATTGCATTAAATTACGTGGAAATAGTCATTTATGGGATGTATTGCGTGGCGGACATGCCAAATTATTGCTAGTCCGCCACCGATGGTTTATAGCCTTATTGTTTTATGAATCCGCGCAAAACGGTTTGTAAAATCCCGCCATTACGATAATATTCCACATCAATGGGGGTATCTAACCGCGCAATCGCGGTGAAAGTGGTCACTTTGCCGTCTGTATCTGTGGCACGAACAGTTAATTCTTGCTTGGGTTGAATGGTGTCATCCAAGCCCACAATATCAAAACTCTCATGACCAGTTAATCCCAGTGATTGCCAGCTATCGCCAGCCTTAAACACCATTGGCAATACGCCCATCATCACCAAATTACTCCGATGAATCCGCTCAAAACTTTCTGCAATGACAGCTTTCACACCCAGTAGGAATGTGCCTTTTGCCGCCCAGTCACGGCTACTGCCCATGCCATAATCTTTGCCCGCCAAAATAACCAGAGGGGTTTTATCGGCTTGATAACGCATCGCGGCATCATAAATATACATGGTTTCGTTGGTGGGCAGATAATAGGTGATATTACCTTCGCTGTTTGGCACAAGGAAATTGCGTAAACGCAGATTTGCAAATGTGCCACGAGTCATGATGCGATCATTACCGCGCCGTGTGCCATAGGTATTAAAATCGCGTTTGCTAATGCCTTTGTCCATCAGATATTGCCCCGCAGGACTTTTTTCTGCAATATCACCCGCAGGGGAGATATGGTCTGTGGTGACGGAATCGGCAAAGAGCGCCAATGCGCGTGCGCCATTAATCGGTTGAATGGGGGTGACATCCAGTGCCATATCCACAAAGAAGGGGGGTTCTTGGATATACGTGCTATCATCGCTCCAATTATAAACGGCATCGTCACCACTGGGGATTTCGTTCCACATGGGGTTGCCATTATATACATTGCCATATTGACGTATGAACATTTCTGGCGAGAGCGAATTTTGTACAACGGCGATGACTTCATCTTGACTGGGCCAAATCTCGCGTAAGAAAACCGGATTGCCTTGTTGGTCTGTGCCGATGGGTTCTGTCTCCCAATCAATATCAACCGTCCCCGCCAGGGCATAGGCGACCACGAGGGGAGGGGATGCCAGATAATTGGCGCGGACATCGGGATTGATGCGCCCCGCAAAGTTGCGATTGCCACTGAGTACGGCGGCGGCGACCAAATCGCCTTCATGGATGGCATTAGAGACATTTTCGGGTATGGGTCCGCTATTGCCGATACAAGTAGTACAACCATAACCAACGGTGTAGAAGCCGATTGCTTCTAAGAAGGGGGTTAAGCCTGCTTTATCTAAATATTCAGTGACGACCTTCGACCCTGGTGCAAGGCTGGTTTTGACATAAGGCTTGCGGGTCAGACCGCGTTCCACCGCTTTTTTGGCGAGTAAGCCCGCGCCAATCATCACAGAGGGGTTGCTGGTGTTGGTACAACTGGTGATGGCGGCAATGGTCACCGCGCCGTGTGTGATTTCTGTGCTATGCCCATTGTCTTTGACCATCCCTTTGGCGTTGATTTTTTCTTCTGTCAACGCGAAGCCTTGTGGTCCGAGAGGGGAACGTAACACTTTTTGGAAGTGGCTTTTCATGTCGCTGACCAATACGCGGTCTTGTGGGCGTTGAGGTCCTGCCATGCTCGGTTCAACGGTGCTGAGGTCTAGCTCGATGGTGTCGTTGAAGATGGGGTCTGGGGTCGAATCGGTGCGGAACAAGCCTTGTTCCTTATGATAGGCTTCTACCCAATTGACCAGCGACTCATCGCGTCCTGTACGGCGTAAAAAGCTGAGGGTCTCATTATCCACAGGGAAAAAGCCCATAGTCGCGCCATATTCTGGTGCCATATTAGCGAGTGTGGCGCGGTCTGGCAGGGTCATGTTAGACAGCCCAGAGCCATAAAATTCGACAAATTTATCTACAACACCTTTTTTGCGGAGCATTTGGGTGACAACCAGCACGAGGTCGGTGGCGGTTGCGCCTTGTGGCAATGTGCCAACCAGCTTAAAGCCGATGACCTGTGGCATGAGCATATAAATTGGCTGTCCTAGCATGGCGGCTTCTGCTTCGATACCACCTACGCCCCATCCCAACACACCTAAACCGTTAATCATGGTGGTGTGGCTATCTGTCCCGACAAGGGTATCTGGAAAGAGGATGCGCTCATCACCATCTTGGCTAGATAGCACCACTTTTGCCAAATATTCTAAATTGACCTGATGCACAATGCCTGTGGCGGGTGGCACAACCTTAAAATTGTTGAAGGCTTTTTGCCCCCAATGCAAAAATTCATACCGTTCACGGTTGCGCTCAAATTCAAATTTGGCGTTGATTTGCAATGACTGTTTCAATCCAAAAGAGTCTACTTGCACTGAATGGTCAATGACCAAATCTACGGAGACAATGGGATTAATTTTCTGTGGATTTCCCCCCATACGCACCATCGCACTACGGAGCGCGGCTAAATCTACCGCACATGGTACCCCTGTAAAATCTTGAAGAATGACACGGGCAGGCTTAAAGGGAATTTCGGTATTCATGGGCGCGGTATTATCCCAATTGGCGATATTTTGCACATCGGCTTCAGAGACCTGATGCCCGTCCAAATGACGAAGCACATTTTCGAGCATGATACGCATACTGAATGGCAGTTTATCTATATGACCGATGCCTTGTTTGGTAAGGCTATCGAGTCGGTAAATGATCGCTTTTTCTCCGCCCACTGTGAGCGTGGCACGAGCGCCAAAGCTATTTGACTTATTGCTCATAATTTTTTTACCTCTTATATGATTGGTTGAGGAACTACTATTTTTACTAACATATTGCCTTTATTTTACCGCAAAACCCACCGATTGTCATTTATTGCATGGCTATAAAAACTTTTATGTTGAATTTTACGTAACGTTAGGTAAACTCATAGAGAATAACAAATTGAACACTATTTTTATTTCGATTCATTAGGAGTCTTTGCCCAATGGCTAACAATAAAAAGAAACCGGGTTCACCACAGACAAGTAAAAAGCCCGTCATTACCCCTCAATCAACTACTGTCCCAAAAGCGACAGCAACCCCTACTAATGCGAGTCCGCGTGCGACGAAAGAACGCCGTGAAGAACGTAAACAACAAGAACGCAAGCAACGGAATATCCTCATTTTTGTGGGTGTAGTCATTTTTGTGGGTATTTTGGCGGCAATTCTCTTGGTGGTTAATTCGCCCCAAGATGCCCCCGTCCCAGATGGCATAGACACCCGTTATGTAGGGATTCCGCAGACCTATAGTATCGAAAACGGTATGCCAATGCTCGGAAGCCCCGGCGCACCTGTCCAAGTCGTTTCATATACCAGTTTTGCTTGCCCAAGCTGTAAAGATTTTCATAACGCCATGACCGATACCATGATTGGACTTATCAAAGAAGGTATCATGTCGTATACCATCATCCCCCAAGAAAACGGCGAAATTCCCAATGGGAATGGCGCGGCACGTGGGGCATTATGTGCGGCAGAGCAAGGCAAATTTTTTGAATATGGCGATGTGCTGTTTTCGTGGCAAGAATTGTTTGGCAACCAAGCCTTTGGGCAAAATCGCATGTTTACTGGTGCGGATGAACTCGGCTTAGATGGCGGTGCATTCCGTAGCTGTATTGCCAGTGGCAGAGTATTCGATTTGTACAACCGTGCCGATAATTTGCGCCTACAACGCAATATCACAGGCACACCTCGCACATTCATCAACGGGATTGAATATACCGGTGGGTTAACAGACCGCAACGCTTTTAATAGCACCGTTCAACAAACCTATCAACAATCGGGTCGGATTGCTGTCCCATTAGCCACCGAAACCCCTGCCGAAGATGTTGCTGTGCCAGAAGTGGTTGTGCCAGAAACGACACCAGAAATGACCCCAGAGGCAACCGAAGAAGTGATTGTCCCAGAAACAACTCCAGAAGCAACACCAGAGAACTAATATCATCCCTATATGCTAATGGAGAACCGAAAACAAATTCATAGGATTATGTCAATAACGCATCATTAAACGTGTTTTGACCCCACCCCCAACCCCC
>DAOTUO010000128.1:0-3306 GCA_034436595.1 Anaerolineae bacterium
GCTATTTTTTACCCGATTTTAAGGTGAAAATCCATTTTATGGCAGGTTTTAGCGCCTTTAGTGCGCTTGATGCGACTAGCTGGCGGTTTTGAACCGCCAGCGAAGCCGATAACAAAATAAAATGGGCAATTAACAATTAAGCTATTTCACATAAGGCGTATGATAGTAACTGATAGTTTTTAGTCATCTCATCCCTACCCCGCCATTTTTATGAGGGGTATAATGAGCATCGTTTGTGAAAAAAATTGCGAGGCGAAGTAAACTATGCACGTACCACTTTCTCCGCATGAAGTAATTCAAAAACCACCCCTCCCACACGAAGAACTCACCGATGTCATCAAACTGGCGATGTGGGCAGGGCAGTTGCTTTTGCAATATGGTGCAGATACCGCCCGTATTGAAGAGACCATCCACCGTATCGGCACAGCACTCGGCTGTGATTGGCTGGATATTATCGTATTGCCAGAAGGTATTATCGCCACCACCGTTAGCGGGACAGAATTTCGCACCAAAGTCCGCCGTATTGTGCGGATGGCAGTGAATTTTAGTGTGTTAGATGAAATAAACACCCTTAGTCACCAAATCGTACAAGGCAAAGCCGACAGATTCACCACACGGGCAGAATTGCGCCGTATATCCGATATGGGACACTCCTATAACCGATGGGTAGTGGTGGGCATGGTTGGGCTAGGCTGTGCGGCACTGAGCCGCCTTATCGGGGGCGATTTTGCCGTATTTGGGGTCACATTTTTTGCCTCTGCGGGGGCGATGTTCATCCGTCAAGAAATGCTGAGTCGGCATATCAATATGATGGTTGTGGTCGTCACAACCTCATTTGTGGCGCAGATGTTGGCATCGGTGGGCTTATTACTCAATTGGGGCAATAATCCAAGATTAGCATTAGCGGCATCGGTGTTATTGCTGGTACCAGGGGTGCCGTTGGTCAATTCTGCCCAAGATATTTTTCAGGGATTTTTGACCACAGGCATCGCCCGTGCGATTAACGGCACGTTGATAACATTGGGTATCGCCATTGGCGTGGTCTTTGCCAGTAGCTTTTTGCGCTTAGGGGGATTTTAAGCATGATTTTATTCACCATATTAGAAGATGCGTTATGGTCGGCGGTGGTCTCTGTCGGATTTGCCATTTTATTCCAAGCACCGCGAAAAACCTTGTTTGGATGCGCGGTGGCGGGCGGATTTGGTCATGCCGTGCGCCGCTTTTTTATCACATTGGGCATGGCAATCGAGAGTGCGACCTTTTTGGGCGCGTTGGTGATTGGCTTTTGGGCGCTGTATTTTTCTCGTCGCCATAAAACCCCATCCACCATCTTTTCGATTTCTGGATGTATCCCCATGATACCCGGTCTAACTGCCTATGGCGCAATTCAGTCACTCATCAACCTTACCAGCAGTACCCCCGATACAGGCGTATTTATTGTGTATGATGCGATTTTGGGGCTAATCCGCACAGGGCTAATTTTGATGGCGCTCACACTGGGTATCCTCATCCCGCGACTGGTATTCCAACGCGAGAAGCCTGTGGTATGAGGATTTTGGCGGATATGCGGGAATATCCGCCAAAAATCTATTTTTTCCTCATCCGCGAGGGACGTTCTAGGTGCAATTCTAAAAAATCGAACGTGTCGCTCATAATTTGCCGATGCCGATGCCGACTCTGCTCATCATCCATCTCTTCAAAAAAAGAATGTCCATGACTCTGTATGATATGCAGTTGGTGCGCCAATCCGCTTTTGGTGGTGGAGTGCATCAATTCGTTACGCAATTGGCGGATGGTTTTTGGCGGGATATGTTGCTCATACGCCCCATAAAACGCGCAAATTGGCACATGGGCATTTTTGAATTGTCCCAAACACCGTTGTGGAAATCCGCCATACGCCACCGATGCCTCAATTTGTGGAACGGTAATTGCCGCTTCAAAGGCAAAACTACCCCCCATGCCAATGCCCACCGCCGCCACACTGCGGTTGCACCGATGATGATTTTCTAGCACATCTAGCGCATCATTGACCACCGCAAACGCGCTATCTTGGTATTGTTGCACCAATTCCATCGCCAATTGGGGGGTATTAGCAGTTTGTCGCTCAAATAAATCGGGCGCGATTACATAATAGCCCATCTCTGCAAATCGGTCTGCGATACGCCGAATCACACCAGTTAGTCCCCACCAATCATGAATGAGGACAATTCCCGGAAATTTTTGCCCCAATTTAGGATATGCCCAATATGCAGGCAAGCGTCTGCCTGTGGGCAACACCACATCTATATACCCCACTTCAATATCGTATTCGACATGCTTTAAGTCAAATGAAGACATGCGTTTCTCTCTTTCTCTAATCGGTTAAATCTTTCGCATATACGACTTGTTGATAGGGCAATAATTCGGCATCTGCACCCAATAGCTTGGCGTTGGTGTCGTTGAGTACCATGGTCAATGTCCGATACCCGCCCCGATGCGCCCAATCGCGCAGGGCAACCAATAACGGCGGTGTCAGGGGCTTTGGCGACCAACACATCACATCAATTTTGCGAGCATCATATAATTGACGCTGAATACACACCAGCGCCTCATGCCCCGCCGCCGAAATATGCAGGCGGTTAATCGGTTGGGCATCCATGCCTTCTACGGCATCCCATAGGCGTGGAAAAAGTGTCTCCCAATGCAAGCGGGCGCTCTCTGCCCGACCAATCGGCATGTGCCACCCCGCGATTTGTGCGGGATTCGACTTGGTGTGTTCTGTCGCCTTATAAAACCCCTGCCCCAATTGGGCAGACACCCCATAATGACGCACACGGGCAATTTCGGTCATGCCAAACGCGCCAAAAAAATCTGCCTGTGCGCTATCATACGCAGAAAAAGCCACCGTGAGTCGTTTGGCAAACTCGCGGGTTAGTCCCAGCAAATAATCCATCAATGCCGATTGTGTGGCAGATGTCTGGGCATACCATTTGCCCAAATGCACATGCACCCCAAACGGCTCTGATTCATCACCCAAATACGCCTCTGCATACCCGACCACCGTCTCATCGCGGGTGATGACAATAGGCAGTCCGCCCCCGCGTAACAGATGATTGAGCCACAACACACCACTTTCGATGCTCATCCACGCCCCACCATGCAACCATCGCTCATACAAGCTCAACGCTTCGTATGGGGGAGATTCCACCCGCCCTTGTGCATCAAAGCGTTGCCACACCTCAATTTTGGTGCGAAGTAAGGCGCTAATGGCGGTGGCATCTTCTAATTTAGCTTTGCGGACATGAATTTTGCTCAATTTGTTTTTGC
>DAOTUO010000129.1:0-6385 GCA_034436595.1 Anaerolineae bacterium
TTTTTTCAAAGAATATGGTGTGATTATAAATTGGCTATGTGAGTAAGACCGTGTTAGTCCATCTCATCTAATCAGTAGTAGTTTTTTCATACAAGGAGATTTTCATGGAAACCAAAACAGTTAAAATTGATGCTATCGGGTGCGATGGCTGTGTGAATACCATCAAAAGCGGACTGAAAGAAGTCGCTGGCGTGGTCGAAGTGACAGGTATCGTAGATGCTAAACAAGTCACCATCCAATGGGATGCCCCTGCTAATTGGGATGTCATCACCGCTAAATTAGTCGAAATCGAATACCCCGTCACCAACTAATCTCCCAAATGGAGGGAATAGACTCCCTCCACCCCGCTATTTATCTTAAATCTGGAATAGCCTTATTAAGATTTAGCAAAATATTTCCCTATATTCGTTATTAGTCATTATAATGAGCAACATTATTTTTTTCCCGCGCAAGGATAATGAAAAATGACCAATACACATCCAATAGACGATGTCTTATTTAATGCTACGGCTAGTAATATGCAAACCGGTATGAGGCAGGCTTATGGCACACAAGGTTGTGTTGAGTCAAATATAGATAAAACCCACAAATTAATTATAATTAATATAGTGCTAATAAATAAAGACGCTCTTGCTAGTGACTTTATTTTTGATTGCATACTATTATTGACACCACCCACAAAAATTAATGTGAATATACTAATAAATACAAGAGGTAAAAAGATTATCCCTATAGCATTAGAAAAATTCCGCGAGATTGGGTTTAATCCCAACGAGCAACGGTCTGACCCACCACCTGATAGTGTTCCGTTGGGCGGATGAATGCAAAAAAACAGGGAGTCCCATATTTGGCACTCCCTGTTTGTATATTATCTAGGGTGCCTGATACACCGCCGAGCCATCTGGCGCATCATTATCCTGAATCGTCACGCTAGTCAGTTCCAGAATAAGTTATGACAGTTGAAAAACACCTACAGGGAAGGTAGCCAATAGTGATGCGATCGGCACTGTATCGTTATTTTTTAGCATCACTTTTTCGCCTGTAAAGATATTCTTGGCAACCGTATAGCTGTTGTCTGTCGCAAGTTTAAGAGATGTGTCTGCCCACACAGAGTCGCCTAGTGGGGGGTGCATCTCACCTTGCATCAGCCCAAAGACCAGCCGTGGTACAACAACCAATACCGCTTCGGTGTCTAATTGTCGTATGAAGGCACAGCTATAGGTTGCTTTATTTCCCACAATTTCAACGGGGATATATACCCCATCGCGGAATAAAGCCTCATGGTCACGCCGATAATTCAAAATACAATAGGTCATATATAGTTTGATAGTGCTATCATGGATATTGTTGGTCAATCTTTTGATAAGCGCGGGTAAATCCTTTGCAGACGCTTGTTGAAGGTCATTCAACATCTTGTTACGCCTGACAAAATCTACAGGTCGGCGATTATCTGGGTCTACAAGGCTATAATCCCATAATTCATTCCCCTGATAAATATCGGGGATACCCGGTACAGTCAATTTGAGTAAGGCTTGTGAAAGTGCATTGAAGTGTCCAAAGAAAGCAATACGTTGATGGAATGGCTCAAAAGATGCCCAAAACGCCTCATTATCCATACATCCAATCACAAAATTGGTAATGGCTTGTGCATAAGTTTCGTTAGGGTTCACCCAGTTGCTATGCACCTTAGCTTCATTGATAGCTTTATGCAGATAGGTGATAAGGCGTGCTTTTATGGTTTCTAGCGAACCAGCATCCGGGGAATATATCCCCAGCAACGATTGATAAAATAGGTATTCATCATTTGGGGTAGGGATTAGTATTTCATCATGAGTGGTTTTGGCACTGGCGTTAATCTCTGACCATGTTTTAATCATGTCTGCCCACAGATTAGGCATTTCTGATAGCACATTGATACGAGCGCGAACATCCTCGCTACGTTTTGTATCATGTGTAGAGCTAGAAAGCATGGCATATAAAAATGGTTTATTGATATTATACTGATGAAAGTCTTGTGGGGATAACCCAAAACGGTCTGGATGCCCGCCCACTTCATTGAGCGAAGTCAGACGGTTATAGATGTAGAAGGCGGTGTCCTCCATCCCTTTTGCCATGACAGGACCCGTTATTTGTTGTAGTTGCATCACAAATTGACGCAGTTGAGGGCGTTGGTCTTCATCAAAATCTGACCAGTTATCCATCACCCAGGTATCCCGCAGAAAATCGAAAATGCTATTCGGTGTGAGCGGATTACGTTTCTTAGCAAGCTGAACCGCTTCTTCAATATATTGACGGTCACGGCTTGTCACAATACCAGGGGTGGTGATATAGGTGCGATAAATAGATAATGCCGCAATAATCTCGCTCAAACAAAAGGCAAGACTGTTCTGTGTGAAACCACGATAGCGCCGATTGCGTTCAATGATACGAGCGAGTTGGGCGCTACGGGCGCTAATCTCGCTGGTGAGCGATTGTGTCATGACTTGTTTTTTTGCCGAGTCTATTAGGTCATGGAACAGCAATTTTTCGCCGATAAAATCGGCATAAAGTGTATTAAACGGCTCTTCATTACCTGAATCAACAAACAAATTGTTGACGATATACATAAAGTCATAGCCCGTTGTGCCAGAAACAGACCATGTATGGGGCAATGGCTCTGTCTTTGATAAGATTTTTTCCACGACAACATACAATGGCAACGGCATGGGATATTTCTGAGACAGGTGTATCGCATGTAAATAATCTGTGATAAGGGGATGTAGCCCGACTTCCTTGCCCAAACGGTATTCGATATAAGCGGTCAGATAGGCTTCTTGCAATTGGGCAAAGTAGGCTTCTAAATCCCATAAGCCATCGGGATGGTCAATGCGTAGCCCGGTAACTTTGCCTTCTGCCAATAAGCGTAAAGTAAGTTGATGCACATGCTTAAAGACAATAGGGTCTTCAATACGGAGGGCAACGAGGTCATTTATATCAAAGAAACGCCGATAATTAATTTCATCGGTGGCAGTACGCCAATAGGCTAAGCGATACGGTTGTACATTGATTAAATTATCCAATTGGTCAAAACTTTTAGGGTCTTGTGTCGTCCCATTAAAGACTTCTAGCGCCAATGCTATTGCAACACGAAATGGCTCACTTTTATCGAACAAGCCCAACAAGCGCCAGCGTATAATCACCTGTTCGCGTCGTCTTACCACAAGTTCAGCAACATCGGTAGTGGTATAGGCAGGGAGGTATTGTAACGAGGTGATGATGCTCGCAAGTTCCATCTCTACCCATTCTTCATAGCCCTCTTGCAATTGTAGATGAGCATAAACCGTTTGTAGAATACCGCTATAGCTTTCTGGGGTGATGGGGAATTGGTGTTCATAATAATGCAGATAAAAGTCACCATGCCAATAGACCAGTTTTAATTCACCAGCCTCTAACACCCGCCCATAATGATTACCCAAGACAGGGATTAGCACTTTATTGTCTAAAAGACGATTTTCTGGATACCAGTCAATATCAAAGAAGGTGCCATAGACAGAGGATGGTCCGTGTTTGAGGACATCCATCCACCACACATTTTCTGTACTCACCCCCATATGATTTGGGACAATATCCAACAAAATGCTCATATTACGTTGGCGGAGTGCCTCTACGAGTGCGTTAAAATCATCCTCTGTCCCTATCTTAGGGTTAAATTGTTGATAATCTACGGCATCATAGCCGTGTGTACTTTCTGCACGGGCTTTGAATAAAGGTGATGCGTATACATGGCTCACACCCAATTTGTTGAGATAGTCCACAAGCGTGATAGCCTGCCGAAATGTCATGTGTTCCCCAAATTGAATACGATAGGTGGCGCGTGGCACATCCACCGTCTGAGAAATTTCGTTCAGGATAGTATGAATTTCTTCATGCAAGTCTAAGGTCATTACAATTCACTTTCTGGTTATCTTTTGGTAGATAACAAACGATTTTTTGGGGATAGAAAACGTGGATGCAGTCTCTTGTGTGAGTATATCTGGTGATAAAGGCTTGATATTTGTTTCTAAAGACCATTGTGGGGCATTAGAATCGCACACTTTTTGCCAAGTCCCTTGTGCTGGCACAGAAATACTATGTGATTGGTCATGATGAAAGTTGAGGAAGATACGCATAGTCTCTGCATCATCATGCCGTTCCATGCACACAGTATAGTCATTTGCATCACCATAAACGAATAGGCTATGTGGATGTGGATTAGTCAAGGCGGGATGGCTATGACGCAAGTTTAGCAAATAGGCATATAGCTTGTACAAAATGGCATGTTGACCTTCATTGCGTAAATCATGATTGAGTTTAGATTTTTGGAAAGTTGTCTCTATGGAAGGGTCTGGGGGGACACCTTTGTCTTTGAAATAGGCAAATTCTTCTGCACGTCCCTTACGCACTGCTTCTAGCAATTGTGCATCACCATGCGAGATAAAATAGAGAAATGGCGCAGTTTCGCCATATTCTTCTCCCATAAACAATAAGGGTACATAGGGAGATAACAAAACCAGTGCAGTAGCGAGCTTTAAGCCATCGAAATCGGTCAGGGCGGTCAATCTTTCGCCTAACATACGGTTGCCCACTTGGTCGTGATTTTGGGTACACACAACAAAACGGTCTTTGGGAATATCTACGGAAGACGTGCCATGCTTACGCCGATGAAAGGGTGAATACTGCCCAGAATAAGCAAAGCCCTCGCGCAAAACCTTGTACATGAGGTCAAAATTGGCATAATCAGCATAATAACCTTGTGTTTCGCCTGTTAGGGTATGATGCAAAACATGATGCAAGTCATCTAGCCATTGGGCATCTATGCCTACCCCATTTGCCTCATGCGGTAAAAGCAACTTACGGTCACTACGATCATTTTCTGCGATGAGCTGAATTTGGCGGTTGTTACGGTCTGCCCAATCATGGACATTGGCGACAATCTCGGTTAGAAATGGTATGGCAGAAAAATCGAATAGGGCATGAGTCGCATCTAATCGCAACCCATCAATATGACAGTCATCTAACCAATAAAGGGCATTTTGGATAAAATAACGGCGCACATGGTCGCTCTCTGCCCCATCAAAATTGAGGCTTGCTCCCCAAGGTGTCTGATAAGTCTGCGTGAAGTAGGGGGCATAATCCCATAAATAATTCCCCTCTGGTCCTAAATGATTATAGACCACATCCAATAGGACAGCTAACCCTTGTTGATGGCACGCATTGACCAAACGCTTTAACCCTGCTAACCCTCCATAGGTATTTTGGACAGCATAAATCTGTACACCATCGTATCCCCAATTGCGCCCACCAGGGAATTGCGCGATAGGCATGAGTTCGATGGTGGTAATGCCCAATGTTTTTAGGCGGTGCAGATGTGGGATTATGGCATCGAATGTGCCTTCTGGTGTAAATGTGCCGACATGGATTTCATAGATAACTGTATTTCGCAAGGAAGGCGGTTGCCAACCCATATCATCCCAAGCGAATGTACCATCTACCACAGCAGATGCGCCATGCACACCATCTGGTTGATAGCGCGATGCAGGGTCTGGGCGTTCTTTTTCGCCATTAATTTGATACATGTAACGGTCATCTGGCTGTATATTTGCCACTTCGCAAGAAAAATAGCCGTGTTCGTCTTTTTGCATGGGGATATATTGGGCTTGTCGGATGAGGTGTAATGCTACTTTTTCTGCCAATGGTGCCCACACTGTAAAATGTGTTTGTCCCTCATGAACATACTGCGCCCCTAATGGATAGTGCTGAATCATAACAATCGCTCCTAGGTCATAGTAAAATCTGCGCTATTTTCTATAATATGTATTATGTGAAATAGCTTGATTGTTAATTACCCATTTTATCACATTATGGTCTGTAACCGATAAAATCGGTATGTGCCTCGTCACCAGTTATGCGTATAACGGAGCGAATCAAATTTACGGCTATACCTATGACAACAACGGTAATTTGACCTCTGACGGCACATTGGCATATACTTGGGATAGGGCAAACCGCCTGCTGTCACATGACGGCATTTCGTATACCTATGATGGACTCGGCAACCGCATCCAATTATTCAACCAACTCGGTAGTTCGGCAACTGAGACCACCACTTACCTACCCGATATGCAGGGGGGATTGACTGAAATGTTACGCGCATCTACCAATCAATGGATTTATGGCAATTCTAGTTCGATTACACGTTCCTATGTGCATGAACCTCGCGGATTAGGTACATATTATCTCGAAAAATCGGGGATGGCTTATGCTGGATTTATACCCCGTTGGATGGACACACTTGAAGATGGTCTGGGTAGCATCCGTGCAGAAATAAATCACAATTCGCAGGTGATTGCGGGAACACGAACCATGA
>DAOTUO010000130.1:0-9459 GCA_034436595.1 Anaerolineae bacterium
GATTAATCACGTCCGTACAACCCGCTCCAATTTTTTGGGGAGGGGGTTGGGGGTGGGGTGAAAACACGTTTAATGATGCGTTATTGACATAATCCTATGAATTTGTTTTCGGTTCCCCATTATCACAGGCGGGGCGCACCCGTCCACCTTCTTTGTGGGTGATGAGTGTATTGCCACATATCGGGCAAAAAGTCAGTTTTTTTGGCATGGCTTGGTCTCAATCTTTAGGATGTTCGGTTTTCATGAGTGTCATTATAATATAAACATGAGACAAATAGCCTTTTTGATACACCAAATACTGATAATCATCATTATAGTGGGCATAATCGGATGCACCCTAGAAGCACCCGAAGCCATTCCCACACCAGATTTACCGCGTGTGCAATTTATTTCCCCAGCCAATAATAGCCGTGTGGTGCAAAACACAGACCTCACCATAGACCTATTTGCCCAAGATAGCACATTGGGCATTGCCAAAATCGAATTTTATGCCGATGGCAACCTTATCAAAGAGGCATCGCTCCCCAATTATGCTGTGCAGACCGATTTTCGGGTACAGGTCAATTGGTTGGCGCAAGGGGTTGGGCTTCATGCCCTATCCGCGATTGCCTATCGTCCCGATGGCACACAGAGCAACGAAATGTTTTTGAGCCTAGAAGTTGTGAATGAATGAGGGTTTTATTGTGACCACACTCCAACGCATAGATTATCGCCCTAGTTATGAAAACTTATCGCCCGATGAAGAAGCCAATTTACGCAAACATTTCACCGCCTATGGCGCAGAAATGGTGATTGATGGTATCGTCATTCGGTGGGAATATATAGATGAGGTAGAAGTCGCATTTGCCCCGCGTGGCAATGGCTTAGCGGGGTGGCTAGTGAAAAAGTTTGTGTTGCAAGACGAGCAACGCTATCATGTAGGTGTTTATTTTGCCTCATTAGAAGCCATATTACCCAATATTAGCCTAAATATGGTTAAGCACGTCCTCGAAAATATCGCATTTTATTCGCCAAAGCCCATCCGCTATGTTGGACCAGAGAATATTGTCCGCCTCAGCGAGATTTAAGGTGATGATGCGTTGGGCATATCTCTTGGTGCTAGTGGGGTTATGCGCGTGTAGCCCATCAGACACCCCATCCCTATCCACCGCCATACCGACCACGGTTCTATCATCAACACCCACCCCCATTATCCCAGAGGGGGCGCGATTATTAGCGCAAGGGGAACAATCAGAAGCGCCCGTTGTCGCATGGCGCGACGATGCCACGCTGGTCACATGGATTGGGACAGACGACCAAGCCGTCCGCCATTTTGCCCAATGGCAATTGAGCGGACAATGGCAACCCGCCCAAGCCTTATCCCTGCTTGCCAACCGCCCCCATGCCCAACAATTGGTCGTCACCAGCGATACTATCACCTACCTATTATGGCTCGATGCCCTACCCACCTATCCAGAACCCCAACGGGTATGGTATGCCCCTATCAGCGAGAATTATGCCATCAATCCGGGTGCGCTTCCCTTATCATCCATAGAAACAGCCCAATTCACCGCCCTTGCCCATGCCGATGGTGGAATATGGGTGGTGTGGTGTGGCGGATTGTTATCTGAACCAACCCTCTATGCCCAATACATAGACAGGCTCGGCAGACCCAACGTGCAAGCTCGCCTCTTAGAAAATGCCCAGCACCCCGTCTTACTAGCCGATGCCAGTGGTGAGCAGTGGTTATTTTGGCTCACTGACAATCGGTTATGGCGCGGAAAATGGGATAGCGGGCAAATCAGCGACCCGCGCCCCCTCACCGATTCGGTACGGTTGGCGCGTGGGGCATTATTAGAGCAATTTGTGGTGGGGATTGCTGGCACAAACGCCTTTGCCTTTTGGCATATTTCGGAGCGAGACGGCTCATATCGCACTTTTTGGGCGATGGGTGCGCTCACGGGGGAAAATTGGAGCGCCCCACAAGCCCATAGCGCCACATGGCTCACCCCCAATCGGCTACAGGGCGATATGATGTTCGCAGTGGGTGTGACGACCAGCACCCCATACGATTTGCGGATTTATCAGTGGACGGGCAATACATGGTGGGCAAAACACACGGGCATTATCATTTCATCGGGGCTTTTTCGTCCGCCGACATGGATGCGCCGTAGCGACACACAAGCGATGCTGGCATGGTCACAACCCAACGGACAGATTGCCGATTTATGGCTATGGGGCGCGGATTAATCATTCTAATGATGGTGGAAAAATATCCTTTAGGGGTAATGCAAATTCTGGCAAGACATCTTCACCACTAAATGAATCTTTGCTGGTTAATTTTTGCGAAATAAGTCGTCCATCCTCATCCATCCGATACACATCTGCAACTTTTTCATCGGGATAAATCACCCAAACCAGTTGCGTGCCACTTTTTAGGTACAATTCTATTTTATTCAACATCTGGCGTGGGCGATTGCTTGGAGAGACAACCTCTACCGCCAAATCTGGCGGAATCGTAAATTTTTCTGGCAATGTTTTTTGGTGCTGATAAGAGATAAAAGACACATCTGGGATAACTTCTGTATCATCCAGCAAAATATAACTAACCGAATCTGGAAAGGCAAATCCCAAAGGGTGTTGGCGCAAATAGTGTAAAATAGTGGCATAAATAATACCGCCAATATACGCATGAACAGGGCTAGGTGCCGGCATTTCAATCACACTCCCTTGAATGAGTTCATAAGTCTTGTTGGCGTTTTCTGGCAATTGTATAAATTGTGCAAATTCTGGCAGTGTCATTTTTCTGAGCGCGATATCAAGCATATAAACCTCAACAAATCATCTTTTTTTCATTATAACTGATTTTGGGGAATGAGGCATAAAATCCATTTGACCAGAGTGAGGCTTTGTGATAAAATGTATTTTGTACTTATCCCACAAAAAAATCCACAGCGTTTTTCATCTCAATTCAAGTTGAAAAAACAAACCCCAACAGTGTCTGTTTATTACATCTGATGGATTCTCCGTATACAACCCTACAATTTTTCGCTATTACTTCCTGAAAGGAGACTCGCGGCGACTTTTTTCGTTGCAAGTACAAATAAGGTTATGGATATAATAAAGCTAGAAGATAAAACCCTCGATGAATTACGCCAGTTGGCACGCGAAAGTAACGATATACCCCGTTATACCCGAATGAAAAAACAAGACATCATCCTAGAACTGCTCCGTGTGGATGCAGAACGGCGTGGCTTAAAATTGCGTGGCGGTGTTTTAGAAGTGATGGATGATGGCATTGGCTTTTTGCGTGCCGAAAAATATTTGCCCGGTCCCAACGATGTATATGTGAGCCAAGCGCAGATAAAACGCTTTAATCTCCGCACAGGCGATATGGTCATTGGGCAGGTACGTCCGCCAAAAGACTCTGAAAAATATTATGGCTTGTTGCGTGTGGATGCCGTCAATGGGCTAAATCCAGAAGAAATTAAGCGCCGTGTCAATTTTGAAGACCTCACCCCCATTTTCCCCCTAGAACGATATGACCTAGAAACCAGCCCGCGTGTATTATCTACCAGACTCATCAACCTCATCGCTCCCATTGGGCGCGGACAACGTGGGTTGATTGTATCGCCACCAAAAGCGGGTAAGACCACCATCCTCAAAGATATTGCCAATGCCATCAGTTTTAATTATCCTCAAGTCCATTTGATGATTGCCCTCATCGGTGAACGTCCAGAAGAAGTGACCGATATGGACAGGTCGGTAGATGCCGAAGTGATTGCCAGCACCTTTGATGACCCCGTGCAAAATCATGTGCGCGTGGCAGAAATGGCACTAGAACGCGCCAAACGCCTTGTCGAAATGGGGCGACATGTCGTGTTATTGCTGGATAGCATCACACGGCTTGCACGCGCCTATAACTTGGTCGTCCCCACCAGCGGACGCACGCTCTCTGGCGGTTTAGACCCACTCGCCATTCACCCACCAAAACGTATTTTTGGCGCGGCACGCAATGTCGAAGAAGGCGGTAGCCTCACCATCATCGCCACTTGCTTGGTCAACACAGGGAGCAAAATGGATGATGTGATTTACGAAGAATTCAAAGGCACGGGCAATATGGAATTGCATCTGAATCGTAAATTACAAGAACGGCGCATCTTCCCTGCGTTTGATGTGGAGCAATCGTCCACACGGCGCGAAGAATTGTTGCTGGGTCCCGATGTCTTGCAACGGGTATTCACCTTGCGTCGCATGTGGGGACATTTGGCAGAAGATGACTCTGGCACAGGTATCGTGAGTGCCACCGAACAACTCCTGAGCAATTTCCGCCAATACGAGACCAACGACGAATTTCTTAATTCGCTCCCTGGTGGCGGTAACGGACGCTATTAATCCATTGAGGATGGTCATTATGCCGTCCCTACACCCTTTTCAAAACATCTGCTATACTACGCGCAAATCGTTTTATTTTTTATGAGGCAATCGAAAACACCTTATGATTGATGTAAATCAACTTCGCAAAGGCACTATTTATTTAGAAGACAACAACTTGCTCCGCGTTCTAGATTATAGCCATAACAAAACAGGTCGTGGGGGCGCAACCATCCGCGTGATGGTACGCAATTTGCGTACAGGCTCAACCTTTGAGCGCACCTACCCCTCTGGCAACCGTATTGAAGATGTGCGTTTAGAATCTTCTGATGTGGAATATTTGTATGATGATGGCGAATTCTTGACCTTTATGGACCAAGAAACATACGAGCAACCACAACTTCGTCGTGATGTCTTTGGCGATGATGTGCGCTATCTCAAAGAGGGTTCAAAGCTCAAATTGGTGCGCTATGAAACCGAAATCATTGACTATGAATTGCCCACCAGCATTGACTTTTTGGTGACAGAATCAGAAATGGCTGTGGCAGGCGATACCGCTAATAGCCCAACCAAAAAAGTGACCACCGAGACCGGTTTGGTTGTTCAAGTGCCGATGTTCGTCAAAGAAGGCGATACGATTCGGGTCAAGACAGAAGACGGCTCATACCTCACCCGCGTCTAATCAAAGCGAGGGGTCAAAAGTCAATCACTGACCTAGACCTCTTTTCAAATTATGCAATGCTAAATGCCACAGCATATTGCACTGCTCCTAATTTCTTTGCTACTGATTGCGATGCAATGTTATCCCATGATGTGCTATAAAGGGGTATTTTACCAATAGCACGAATTGCATTTGCCCAAACACGCACAGTTTCCACAGCATAACCATAACCCCTATAGGCATCTAGTGTATATACGCCGACCTCTGCTACCTGTGGCGTACTTCGGACTGTGTAGGAAGCTGCTATTGCTACCCCATCCTCAATAACAACCACAACAGGCGTGCGCTCATCAAAATGACTAAAAGTATAGGGGAAATTGGCTTGTAGTAGCCCCATGTTCTGCTGTGTGACTATCACTGCATCAGGAGGTAAATCGAATTCTGGTAAATAATAGGCTGGTCCAGCAAACTTATTACTCAATGGCATGTATTGGCGAAGCAATGCT
Source organism: Anaerolineae bacterium (assembly GCA_034436595.1). Lineage (GTDB taxonomy): Bacteria > Chloroflexota > Anaerolineae > Aggregatilineales > Phototrophicaceae. The sequence goes on from DAOTUO010000130.1 coordinate 5,521, forward strand.
TCATATTTCAGCTCATAGTAAGGTTGCTCGCGCAAATTATTCATTACTGGTTCAGCATTTGCTAAACGATTAAGTTTATCCACAAGCTCATTTGGCAAATCATAGCGGAAACGCCAAAGATTGTGGGTTGCCGTACGCGCTAAAAAGAAATGAGGAACGGCATCATCAGGATTAGATTCATTGATACGTACCAACCGTTGATTTACATCATGCACATAGAGCGCTTTAACTTGCATCTGAAGAAGTTCAAAATTGCTACGGCTCATTGATTATGCCTTTCCAGTTCATCTGAGAAAAAAGAATGAATGAATACTATAGCGAACCCTGAAAGAAAATAAAAAAAATAATAATCAAAAATCCCCATAATATGGGAATTTTTGATTATTTATTATCAGATATTGGGGATGATTTCGGTAAAAAATCCCAATATGGCAATGGCAATCAATAATACGCCAGAGATGCGTGTGAGCAATTTATAGTTATTGGTCATCCACCCCGTAAAACGCCGTTGCAGTGGCACCGCCAAAAAGGGCAATACCACTAAAACCCAGCCAAAGCCCAATCCAAATGCCAAAAAGTAGAGCAATCCATCGGTTAGCATGGCAAAATTATTTGCGCCCAACAAAAAGGCGCTGGTGATAATGGGACCCGTACACGGCAACGTCATCGGACCCAGCAACAAGCCATAGATATACGCCGTCACATACCGATTTTTAAGCACAGGCGTTTGTACGGCGCTCAAACGGGCAAATGGGTTAAACCCTGCCAGCATCATCACACCCATCACAAACACCACAATATAAATAATCGGGAGCAAAATGGGCAACACGGCGCTAAACGACTGATTAAACGTGAATAGCAAAAATCCGACCAACAGCATCATGGTGAGGATGCCCAACAGCACCACCAACCCCAACCAACGCCCCCCCTGTGCAGGTTCTCCATCGGCATTGGTCGTATTACCCGCCAAGAAAGCGATTAACCCCGGATAGAGGGGTAACAAACACACATTGGTCACAATTGCCTGATTCCCCAGCAAAAATGCCTGAAGATATTCCGACATTATAGCCCGCCCTCCGTCTGAATTTCTGCGACCAATTCATCTACCGAGTGAATCCCTGTGGTGAGGCTAGTGGTTGTGCCATCTGGACGGATAATAAAATGCGGTGTGGAGGGCGGATTGGTCACAGTACGACCAAATGTTGCCACCAATTCTGCCAATAATTCGGGTGTGACCACCGCAAAATGCCAATCGAAGCCGTTATTTTGCGAATAGGTAGACAAGGTATCGTTACCAAGCCCAACTTCCACACTCAGCGCGACAAACACGACTTGTTCACTATCAAACGAAGCACGGGCGCTATTGACATTCCGCAATTGTTGACGGCAATTCGTACACCATGTCGCCATTGGCTCCACAAAAACAGTCTTGCCATCAAAATCGGCAAAGGTGAATGTTTCGCCGGTACGGGCATCCACAAGGGGTAATGTTTGCCATGCGGGACGGTCTACCGCAACAGTTGTGGTGGTATCGGTTGTGGTGGTATCGGTTGTGGTGGTTGTTGCATTGTTATTGGGAATAGCGGTGTTTTCTGATACTGGGATTTGCTGTGTAACGGTATTAGGGTTGGCAACATCGGGACGCGAAAATAAAAGCAGGGCAACCACAATAATCACGGCAATCAGACCGCCAGATAATGTCACAGATTTACTCATAATAGAAACGTCTCCTCAAACAACTTATACAGAAAAAATATAGTGCTACACCATATTTTAGAAGCCTATCCTTACAGGGGTCTTACAGGTATAATGGGGTATAAGTTATCTTCCTAATGTGTTTCTCACTTAAAAATCTCTCTTTTTCTCTCAATTTCTACGACTTTAGTATTATTTAATCAAACGTTTAATTATTTACACAACCAGAATACAAAAAAGTGCGTAGAATAAGATATGAAGTAGGAGAAAAAATGTATGACACAACTACCCAAGTTACCAATAGACCTAGCACAAATATTTCAAAAAATGTTAAGTGTGGTGGGACTCGCCAAAGCACCAGATAATAAAAATCCCATTGAACACATGCGGATTATGGAGAACGACCCAGAAAATCATTATTTCACCTTCACAAAAGAGGGTGAACTAATTGATATGGATGATGATATGATGATGACATTAGAAAAACAGATTCGGCAGGACTATATCAAGAGTTTCACCGAATCCAAAAATAACTGAGGATTTTCATTATGACCAATCCAGACCTCACCCCGCCAACCATCCGATGTGGTGTTTTTCGTTGGATAGGATTATTCCTCAATGGGAGTATTTTGGCGGGAATTTCCTTTGCCTATCCAACCCTATCCACAGCATCCCCTTCCCTATTCACAGGCAACACCGCATGGCTGATATTAACGCTATGGGGAATTGTGTTGGTTGTGCATGTGGGAATCGTGGTGCTATTAGAAATCCGCGAGGGGTTCATCATTGGGCGCAAGCAACGCGCCTATGACCGTGCAATAGGCGATTATAACCGCCAAAAAATCAAACAACGACTGGAAGCATCATGACTCCCACATACGGGTTTGATGATTCCATACACAGATTGACTAACATTTTTAGGTTTATGGCTCATCGAAATTTTAGGCGCGGATACCCATGCCTTTAAGCATGGGGAGGAGCGCCCTCTCTCCTTTCATATAATTGTAACCGTCCGATTTGTGAATCGTTTTGAAAAAACGGTGATTGATACCCTGTATGGTGTCTGTCGTGGTGGTGATATTAAAACTGCCACTCGCACGAATCGCTACCTTACCGACATAAATACCCTCTTTTTTGCCTGATGTGACGATAGCCTTAGCCATGTCACCAGTCTGAAACCCAAAATACACCTTTTTGCGTTGGCGTGTGGCACGCGGAAAATCATATTTGTCAGGTTTGGTCATTTGCCGATTGCCCCTACCCACCGCTTTTATAACTAACGGTTGGTAATTAGGACTGACAAATACCATTTGACCACTTTCACCCACACATACTGCATCTAGCCAATGGGTTTTGGGGTAATTTTGTATGGCACGATTATATTTTGTTCGACCACCTGTGCCAATCTCAATTGGTATACAAAAACTTTGCAACGTTTGGTACAATTTCCAGCGTGTAGCATTAACAGCAGACGCATCTTTGAGTGGCAATTTTGCCAATTTCTGCACATGCGGATAACCAAACTCGTCTGCGGTTTGGTTGCATTTCTTCTGGTTGCAGGAGTGACACGCCAGCGTTAGATTGCTCACACGATTAGACCCCGCCTCGTGATTTTGGGATAATATGTTCAATTTCGAGTGGCACATTTTTCGCGCCACAATAAACACATTTCCGACTAAAATTTTCGAGCAGATACTCTCGCACCTCATAACCCAACAACTCACCTTATTGATACTCAACACCACTGATTTCAGGATTGACCATCGCTTGCGTATCGAATTTGACCAATTCCATCGCCAAATGGGTGACGGGCATATAGCGCATCAAGCGTTTCACCCATGTCTGAATGTTATATATACGACTCATCAGTGATGGTGCAAGCCACCCGTTGGGACGGTTGCGATTATCAAATCGCGCGGGACGATAGCGTAATTTGCGTGTTCTGCGCCCTCTACGTAGCTGTAGCTGTCTACGTGATAGCAACGCATCAACGAATTTGTTGACCACGATGGGTTAATTCACCCGCCCACACACAACACAATCCCCGTTTGAATTCGACAACAACGGCTATGCCTATTGTTTTGCTACCGGGGTCTATCTTGACCTGTATGGGTTGCGTATCCCCACCTCCAACCCCCTCCCCAAAAAATTGGAGCGGGGGCTAAAACCTGCCCTAAAATGGGTTTCTCCCCCTTTCTCCACGCAGTGGGAGGGTCGGTCAAATAAGAAGACAATGCTAAGGTG
>DAOTUO010000131.1:0-9111 GCA_034436595.1 Anaerolineae bacterium
GCACCCATGCCACCACCGATGCACATCGTCACCATGCCATATTTCGATTTGCGACGGCTCATCTCGTTCATCAACTGAACGGTCAGTTTTGCGCCTGTGCATCCCAACGGATGACCGAGTGCAATCGCGCCACCATTCACATTGAGCTTATCGGGATTCAAGCCCAATTCGCGGATGACCGCTAACGACTGAGCAGAAAACGCCTCGTTCAATTCAAACAGGTCAATATCATCTTGGTGAATCCCTGTGCGTTTGAGCAATTTGGGGATGGCGGCGATGGGTCCCACACCCATAATTTCGGGGCGAACACCCGCCACAGAAAATCCGACAAAACGGGCGATGGGGGTTAACCCAAGTTCCTGCGCTTTTTTGGCTTCCATGATAATCACACCCGCCGCGCCATCGCTCAGTGGGCTAGAATTACCAGGGGTCACACGTCCGCCCTTGCCACGAAAACTAGGCTTGAGTGCGCCGAGTCCCGCAACGGTGGTCTCACGGCGGAGATGTTCGTCTTTATCCAGACGCATTTTGACGGTGGTGGGTGCGCCATCCTCACCGATAATCGTTTCTTCCCATTCAAACGGGATGATTTCATCGGCAAATTTGCCCGCATCCTGCGCTCTGGCGGCTTTTTGATGGCTGTTATAGGCAAAAATATCCATGTCTTCACGGCTGATATTCCACTCATCGGCAACGTGTTCGGCGGTGTGTCCCATACCCATATAGGCGGCGGGGAGATTTTCTGCCAGCCATGGATTGGGGCTAAGGTGATGCCCTGTCATCGGCACGAGGGACATCGTTTCTGCCCCGCCTGCGATGATAATATCCGCACCATCGGCGATAATACGCTCGGCGGCGATAGCGATGGTTTGCAATCCGCTAGAGCAAAAACGATTCACCGTCTGCGATGGCACTTCGACAGGCAATCCAGCGCGGAGGGTGATAATCCGCCCAAAATTCATGCCCTGTGAGCCTTCGGTCATGGCACAGCCGATAATCACATCATCAATTTCTTTGGGGTCAAATTTGCCCTCTACTTGGCGCATCAATTCTTGGATGACGGTTGCCGCCATATCTTCTGAACGCACATTTTTTGTGCTACCACGCACAGCCTTGCCGACTGCGGTACGAGTTCCTGCTACAATCACTGCTTCACGCATGTTTTTTTCCTCTCAACATCACTAAAACTATTATTTTGAGTCGTAATTTTTGTTTTTTCTTACGGATTCAGGACGGCATATATGCCGTCCCTACTATTTTGATGGAAATTGTTTTTTAATTCCGCAACGGTTTGTTATTTTGGAGCATGAACATAATGCGCTCCATCGTCTTTTCTTGGAACATCAATTCCTTAAAAACAGTGCGTTCCAAATCCAAAATGACCTGTTGGTCTACCCATTGGGGTTGTGATAATGCGCCACCTGTGAGGATTTTGGCGAGTTGCTTGCCGATATACGCATCGTATTCACTGGCAATCCCGCGTTCACGGAAATCTTCTAAGCCGATAAGCAAGGCAGAATACAATTCCACGCCCGATGCCCATACTTTTTCTGGGGATTTTGGCACATAGCTACTGGCGAGTGCGAGCGCGTGTTGTTTTGCCTCACCAATGAGGAAACGCCGATTCATCACAATTTTATCGGTAGATGCCAAAAAGCCCATTTCTTGTGCTTGCATGGCGCTTTCGCTCACTTTGGCGGTGGCGATGGTCTCAAATATCTTCTGCACGGCAGGTAAGGTATATGACCCAGATTGCGCCACAGGATTCACCACACGGCGAATGAGGTCTTTACACCCGCCACCCGCAGGAATCAGCCCCACACCCACTTCGACCAAACCCGCATACAATTCTGAATGGGCGACTATCGCTGTACCCGCCATCATCATTTCACAGCCACCACCCAATGCCATATTAAACGGCGCAGTGATGACTGGTTTGGGGGCATAACGCATCGCTTGCGTGAGTCCATGTAAGCCACGAATCATGGTATCTACGGCTTCGGCAATATCGCCACCGCCCATCATGACATCTTGCAAATTTGCGCCAATAGAGAAGCGTTCCGCATCATTGCTCACAACCAATGCCACATATTCAGGCTTATTGAGCAAATCTAACGCCTGCCAACCCATCTCGACAAATTTGGCGGTGATAGTATTTTGTTTGCTGGTGAATTCCCACAACAACACGCCATCACCCATGTCATACACGTTGCCATCTTCGTTACTGGCGAGTGTCTTGCCATCGGCTTTCAAATCGGCACAGGTGATTTCGAGTGCATCTTTGACGAATGACACATAGCGCCCTGCTTGTGGGCTATAATACCCAATGATTTTACCCACTTCGTTCTTCTGATAGAAAGTCGCAATACCTTTGCCGACCATCTCTTTGACCCAATCGGCAACAGGATAACCTGCATCTTCAAAACGGGAGATAAATTCTGCCACACCAATCGCATCCCAAATTTCAAACGGACCCATTTCGTGACTAAAACCCCATTTTTGGGCGTTATCCACATTCACAATGGTTTCGGTGATTTCTGGCACACGATTCGACGCATACGCCAGATAAAACGCATGGAGATGAAATAAATATTGTCCGCCACGGTCGGTTTCGTTGATGAGCAGGCGAATCCGTTCACCAGTGGGTTCAACTTTACGGTACGCGGACACACTATCAAAACGGGGTTTGGTGGGGGGTTCATACTCCATCGTCTTGAGGTTGAGCGCCCACAATTCTTTTGCGCCACCTTCACCTGCACGCATGTGATAAAAGCCCTGACCTGTTTTGCGCCCTAGCCACTTGCGATTGAGCATTTCGTCAGATAGTTGGGTGGCTTTGGGATGATTTAGCACTTCACGGGCGGGGTCATTGGGGATAGCCGGATACAAATTCCGCGCCACATGCACGGCAATATCAAACCCCACCAAATCGTTGAGGTTAAAGGTCGCTGTTTTTGGACGACCAATAAGCGGACCCGTGAGCGCATCCACTTCTTCTACGGTATAGTCATGGTCAAGCGCATAATTCATCGCTTGCATCCCCGACATGGACATAAACCGATTCCCGATAAAATTCGGTTCATCCTTGCAAATCACCACACCCTTACCCAATTTGCGCGAGCCAAAATCCACCATAAACTGAATAGCTTCTGGGTCTGTATCGGGATGGGGGATGACTTCTAGCAGGTGCAAATAACGTGGTGGATTAAAAAAGTGTGTCCCCATAAAACGGCGGGTAAAATCTGAGCCAAGTCCTTCGGCAATTTGGTGAATGGGCAAGCCCGATGTGTTACTGCTGATGATGGCATCTGGTTTTACAATTTCTGCCAATTTTGCCATCAGGCTTTGCTTGATATCGAGGCGTTCTACTACTACTTCGATAACCCAATCGGCATCGGCAGTTTTGTGTAAATCATCTTCTAAATTGCCGACTTTGATGAGGTCAAAACTCGCTTGACTAAATAATTGCGCGGGGCGCATTTTTTGGAGCGTCTTGAGGTTATTTTCGACAATGGCGTTCCGTTTGGCGGGGGAATCGCCCACTTGCGTATCTTTGGCGGGAATATCGAGGAGGAGCGTCTCCACACCAATTCCAGCGAGGAGCGCGGCAATGCCACCGCCCATCGTACCAGACCCAATGACTGCGGCTTTGCGAATATTATAGGGCATAATTTGTTAACCTTTCCAAAAAGAATATTTGTTGTCTGTATTGTAATTAAACAGGCATTTGATTAATTATAGCAGAGGAACTCATAAGTGGAAAATCCCATAATGCAAAATAGTAAATATTCATCACACACTCATGATGTCGGTGTTGGCACTTGCTCACCTGCATAGGCGAGGATGATTTTTTCGCGCGGGATTCCCGCGTGCATCAGGGCTTCGTAGAGGGGTTTGTCGGTGGTATCTACCTCAATAATAATATGATTATCTTCTAAGCGTGCCATCATCATCACACGGGCAAATCTCTCTAATGGATAATCGGCATCCGAAAGAACGATAACTGTATATTCTGATTGAGCCTCATTAAACAAAAAATGACTACTCACCTTATACCCCTGTATTTGGGCATACCACATCATCTCTTGTCTAAGGATTTGATTCAAGTCAGATTGGGTTTCCATTGAACAATTTCCTCCGTATCTAAATTAACCACCAGTAGGTTAATGGCTGTTTCATGAACAACGCGCATGACAGCATCATCAAATATCTTTTCATACGCAAAATGTGGCATAGCAAGGTAAAGCGGAATCCTATTTTGTGTCTTTTGCAACATCGCACGATAAATTAGGTATTGCCCAATGGCACTATATAGGTCATGGGTCATACTATTCATCTGAGAAAAACACTTTATCTCTGTTAGCAATAGTTGTTGACGAGCGCCATTGATACCTTTAATCATGAGAACGTCTACAAAAATAGACCGTCTTTCATCCGCAAAATGAAATGGTGATTGTTGAACGTTCCATCCGTCTTTTTCCAACGCACGAATGACCTGTGGCTGACAGCTATCTATGGCGGGCATATCGGCTAAACTGTCTTTTGTGGCACTTGCTCACCTGCATACGCAAGGATGATTTTTTCGCGCGGGATTCCCGCGTGCATCAGGGCTTCGTAGAGGGGTTTGTCGGTAATATCGGCATCGATCACGATGACATCACCGTCAATGTGTGCCATCATCATAATAACCACAGAATACTCACCCGGATAATCGGCATCTGTAACATCAACTATGACATATTTTTGTAAATCATCATCACAAAAAAAATGGGCTGTTGTTTTATAGCCGACTGTATTGGCATACCAAGTTAATTCGCTTTTTAAGGTATCAAGTAATAAAATCACTCTTTCCATTCGACAATCTCCTCTCGTTCAATATCTACAACGATTATCTTTATTTTAACATCATTTATCGCACGCTGAATAATGCTATCAAATAAATCATGATATGCCCTCACTGGGATAGCTAAATAAAGCGGTGTGATATTTTTGAGATCATCCAGCATGGCTCGATAAACGATATATTGACCAATTGCCGTATATAAATCGCGGGTATATTCATTTGGATTTGCAAAACATTTGACTTCTGCGAGTAAAATCTGGCGTGATTGACCATTTGAACCATAATTCGCACGAATATCTATCATAATCGCCCGCTTTTCTTTCCGAAAGCGCCGACCCTCTGTTTCAATTCTCCATCCGTCTTTTTCCAACGCACGAATGACCTGTGGCTGACAGCTATCTATGGCGGGCATGGCTTATTTTTTGCCTAAATCTGCCAGCACCTTCTTTCGGGCTTGGTCGAGTGTATCGGCATAATCAAAATCTATCTTTTTTCCTGTCGTCACACGAAAGGCACTCTGAAACCCACCAAACGCCAATTTCATCATCATTCCCGCACCAACAATCACACTGAGGGCGGCTTTTGGGTGGCTTTTATCCCCAAATTTACTCAGGTGCTTGGTGACATCCCCTGGTATGCCAATTTTCCCATCCACAAAATGAATAATCGTGCCAATTTTAGGGCTAGTAGCTTCATCCATCATCACAAACACCGTTTCGCGGGCAGTATGCAATTCATCCCATGCCCATGAACCAGAAATATCATAACGTAAAATTGTTTTGTGGTCATTATCCCACAGTAATTCTATCGGCATTATTTTTTCTCCTTTTGCTAATCATATCCCAACTCGGTGAGTTTGCACATAAAAAACGGGCTATGTCTGCTATAATCGCTATTCATTAAACATATTCTAAAAAGAGACACATCACCTATGGATTTTAATATCAACATTATCACCAGCACACAAAACGAAAAAGTGAAATTGGCTTATGGGCTACAAAACCGCGCACGGACACGGCGCAAAGAGATGCGGATCGCCCTAGAGGGAGTCAAACTGGTGCGCGATGCACTAGAGCGCGGACATAAACCCACCTTCATCCTCTATGACCCAGAAGCCATCACCAAAGATGTGCTAAAGTCGCTCAAAAAACATGCCCCCAACGGCGAATATATCGCAGTATCGCCAGAAGTGATGCAACATATTGCCGAAGCAGAACAACCACAGGGCATTATTGGTGTGTTTCCCTTGCCCGTCCCACCCCTGCCCCGCAACCCCACACGGGTACTCATTTTGGATGAGGTCAGTGACCCGGGTAACATGGGGACGATTTTTCGCACGGCGGCGGCGAGTGGTGTGGAATGTGTATTACTCTCGCCAAATTGTGCTGACCCCTATAACCCAAAAGTGCTACGAAGTGGCATGGGAGCGCATTTCCGTCTGCCAATTATCGAAGCGAAGTGGTTTGAAATCCAAAATTATTGCCAACCACTCAAGGTCTATGTGGCAATGGGCGAAGGCGATACCCGCTACGATAAAGTAGATTGGCGCGAAAACTGGGCGCTCATTATCGGCAACGAAGGACACGGTGTGAGCGAAGAATCGCTGGCACTCGCCACCGCAAAAATTTATATCCCCATGTCAAAGGAGACCGAATCGCTCAATGCGGGCATCGCCACAGGGGTGATTTTATTTGAGGCGGCGCGTCAGCGTTTCGTGGGGTAATAGGTATATCAACCGTAGAGTATCCGCCTCCGAACACGTCTATAATGAAGATATATTTAGACACATTCGGAGGTATCAATGAAAAAATTATTTCTACTGGTTATGTTATTAATAGGGGCTTTACCCCTATCAGCACAAACAAACACACTCCCGCCCGTTATCCCAACTGATAACCCATTCTCGCTCAATACCCCTGTGATACAGTGGGATTGGGGAGTGTATGCGGAGGCTCAATATTGGGCGAATGAAGGCATCCCCGACCCGCTATCCACCCAAATTCCACAAACCTATGCGGGAAATTTGCCCGCCCTGCCGATTGACCTGTCGCAAGTGGCTTATGTGGATGGATTGGGTTTGAATGACTCACAATTGGCAATTCTGGCAGAAAACGGGTTTGTGGTTGTGCCAACTGGCCTCAATTTTTTTGATGAAGCCTATACAGATAACAATGCAGATACCAGATGGGATGTTTATAACTCCGATACCTCAGAGATGGCGTATCGTCCTTTTTGGATTAGTACCGATGCTCTGTTGCATACGCTCTATCTCAATTTTGAGAATATGCTCAAATTTGTCGAACTCGATTATTTTCGATATGCCATGAGTGAAGTATTGGCGCGGTCATATACGAGTGCCTACGAAACCTATCAATCACTGGCTGGAACACCGCTAGAGGCACAAGCACGCGGTGCAACGGTGTTTTTGGCGGTGGGGCTTGGTCTATTCAATGCCGAGTTTGAAAACGCAGGCGGAAGCTATTCAAACAGTCAAAATAGTAGCTATTGGATTGTCCAAGATGTGCAAATCCGCGAAGAAGCCGATGCGATTATTGCCCTAGCCAGAACTGCCGAAGGCATACACGAAATCTCTTTTTTAGATGACTATCAAGAAGATTTTAGCCAATATAAGCCACGCGGTCACTATATCACCGATCCCGCCCTCGAAGATTATTTTCGGGGCATGATGTGGCTGGGGAGAATCACTTTCCTCGCCAAAGATGATGCACCACTCGCCACCAGTTTGCTGATATTAAAGGCGCTCAATGCCTCTGGTCAATATGATACATGGCGTGTGGTTGCCGATTTCATCACCTTTTTGATTGGCGATGAAGATAACCTGGGACCCATCCAATATTTGCCACTGGCAGAGACGATATTTGGCGCAGGAATCCCCACCGATGCGCTCGCCAATGCGACCCGTTTGCAAATATTCCGTGACCTGCTTTTAGACTTGCCAGCCCCACAAATTAGCAATGTGCAAACCGACCCACAAAATATTCCATCGGCAGAAGAATTACCCGACCTCACACGCGGATTCCGTTTCTTTGGGCAACGATTCACCTTTGATGCCTATGTGTTGCAAAATCTGGTGAATCCCTATATTCAAGAAAATGCAGAAGGCATGATTCGTCCATTGCCCTCTAGCTTGGATGTGGCGAGTGCATTGGGGTCTGATGTGGCGTATGGCTTATTAGAGGCACGGGGTGAAACAGGTTATGCCAATTTTGTGGAAAATATGATCATGCTCCGCGATGATGTAAACAGTTTTGCAGGTGAAGACTGGTTAAAAAATATTTATGGTGGCTGGCTATGGACATTGCAACCGCTATTTGTCCGCCGAGATGAAGCCTATCCGCCGATGATGAGTACCCGTGCATGGCAACTCAAAGACATACAAACAGGTCTGGCGAGTTATACAGAACTCAAGCACGCTACCGTGTTATATGGCGCCCAATCAGAAGGGCGTGGTGGTGGGGGTGGCAGTGACGAGCCAGTTTTGCCATCAAATATGGTCGAACCCAATCCATACGTATTTGCGCGGATTGCCATTATCGCCGCGGCACTCCAGCCGAAAATTCAGGCATTTGCAGAAGCATCGTTCACATATCCCTATCCCAATATTGTGGCAGTTTCACGCGGGCTATCTAACTTGTCATATCTGGCATCAAAATTAGCCTATCTATCGCAAAAACAGATGTTTGGCGAAGAACTCACCTATGATGAAAATTTTTTCCTCAAATTTTATGTGGGGAGTTTATTGCAAGATATTCGCACCACCCTCACCGATTTAATGGCAATCGAAGACCGCCCACCCTTCTCGGCTGTGGTGACAGATATTGCCACTAATGCCGATGTTGGTCAGGTGCTACAAGTGGGTACGGGCAAAATAGATTATATCTATGTGGTCGTGACCGCAGACGATGGTAGCTTGCAATTGGCGCGTGGTGGGGTGTATAGCTTCTATGAATTCACCAACGACATCAATAACCGCCTCAACGATACCCAATGGCGTGGTCTGATAGATGCAGGCAGAATCCCCCCCCGCCCCGACTGGACAAGCGAGTTTATCGGGCAACCGTAAGATAGAATAATGATTGATGGGTGGGCATTAAACACATATGCCCGCCCATTTTCTGATATGATGAATATGATGGAACAACTATTTTGAATTCAAATGATTTTCAAATTTCAATGGATAAGCATTTTCAAGTCAATTATCAGCTTAAAGCACCCCTATCCCCCTGCTCCTTATCCTCACCGAGTGG
>DAOTUO010000132.1:0-9282 GCA_034436595.1 Anaerolineae bacterium
ATTTGCCCCTGGCGAGAATCGAACCCACGCACAAGCCTTAGGAGTGCTCTGCTCTATCCACTGAGCTACAGGGGCATATCTTCTTTTAGCATAGCAAATTTGCGAGGATTTTTCAATTTTCAAAATTGAGAATTGCCTCTCGCACTATACAACTTATCCAACTGGGCAGATAATCCACTTTATATCATGATGCACAGATTGGACACGTTATGACTACGCACAGTGACATCCCCCACAAAAAACCGTTTCGGTTAACGCGCAATGTGTGGGTGACGACTATCACCAGTTTTTTGACCGATGTTTCAAGTGAGATGATTAATAACTTGCTCCCGCTGTTTTTAGCCAATGTGTTGGGCGTTTCGACGGCAGTCATTGGGCTAATTGAAGGCATCGCAGAGATGACCTCTAGTTTCCTAAAGGCATTTTCTGGATGGTTGTCAGATAAAATTGGTAATCGCAAATGGTTGGCGGTGGCGGGCTATGCCATATCTGCTTGTGCTAAACCCTTCTTTTATTTTGTAACCACTTGGGGCGGTGTCTTGGCAATTCGTTTTGCAGACCGCACAGGCAAGGGTATCCGCAATTCGCCCCGTGATGCACTAATTGCCGATAGCACCGATGAACAGCATCGTGGCATCGCCTTTGGGGTGCATCGTGCGGGTGATACCGCAGGGGCAGTCTTGGGAATCGGCATTGCCTTGTTGGTTGTTTTGGCGACACAAGCAGGGTCGCTCACACTTAGCAGAGATACCTTTCAGATATTGGTACTCATCGGCATTATCCCCGCATTCCTAGCTGTAATAGCTTTGGCAACACTGGCAAAAGAAGCGCCACGTAAAAAAACTTCTATCCAGCCGATGCGCCTCAATTGGGGGGCGCTTAGCCCCGATTTCAAATTCTTTTTGCTGATTGTTGGCATCTTCACATTGGGTAATTCATCAGATGCGTTCATCATCCTCCGCGCACAAGAACGCGGGTTGACTATTGCCGATATTTTGGGCATGTTGCTGATGTTTAACCTAATTTATGCCGTCTTTTCTAGCCCATTAGGGGCGCTATCCGACAAAATTGGGCGCAAACGCATTTTGATTGGTGGCTGGTTGGTCTATGGGGTGCTGTATTTATGCTTTGCGCTCGCCACTGATGGAATGCAAATTTGGTTGATATACGCCCTCTACGGGTTATATTATGCCGCTGCAGAAGGCACAGCTAAGGCGATGATAGCCGACCTCATCCCCTCTGAGCAACGAGGTACGGCATATGGATATTATAATGCGCTGGTAGGGTTTATGGCGTTTCCCGCGAGTTTGTTGGCGGGGGTGTTGTGGCAAGGGGTGGGGTCTTGGACCGGTTTTGGCGCATCTGCCCCATTTTTGTTTGGGGCAATGTTGGCGCTCATCGCCGCTGGATTATTAATCGTTTTTGGGCGCAAGCGAGGTGTTGCAGTGGCAGATTAACTATCTGCCATCACAAAGTATTTATCGCAACAAAAAGCGCAGGGCATCTGGCAAGCGCCTCGCCCATGCCGATTCGCTATGTGACCCGCCTTCATCTAACACAAATTTGAGTGTTTCGTTTTCACGATAACCATTATTCACCAGCGTTTGGGTGAGGGTTTGCACCGATTCCACAAACATTTCGGCATACGTGTTTTTTGACCAGCGTGGTTTTTTCTGGCTACCTTCTGCCGTGCCGACATCCAAATACATGCGACCACCGTTATAGTGCCGTCTGGCGGCGTAGTCGAGCATTTTCTTGCCACCAAACCAATAGGCAGGGCTGAGGGCGGCGCATAACCCAAAAATATGCGGATATGCCAAATACCCAAATAACGCCATCCCGCCACCCATAGATGATCCACCCAAACCGGTATGCGCCCTATCTGGACGGGTACGAAATTCGCGGTCAATCATCGGCTTAATTATCTGTGCGATAAATTCGATGGTCTTATCGCCACGCCCATGCCCAATGTGCGATTCTTCAAACGGATTATATTCCAAATGCCGTTGGTCGTTATTGGGTATACCAACGATAATCGCCTCTAACCCTTCTTGGGAGAGATTAATCATGGTGGAATCTATGTACCATTCGCCCGCATAGCTGGTATGTGAGTCGAATAGGTTTTGTCCGTCAAAAAAATAAAAGACGGGGTAACGCTTGCGATGTTGATAGGGGTAGCTAGGTGGCAACCATACCAAAATATCGCGCTTATTATCGAGTTGTGGGCTATAAACACCTTGCGCCACACGGAGCGCACCTTCCACTGTATTGTGTGGGTGCAGGGTGTGATAGTCTTGCCAAGTGATATCCTGAGTCATTCTCTTTTTTCCTATATAGGACACGATGTATTGCGCCCAGGCATATTAAAATTGGGGCAACATGCCGTCAAATATGATATTCAGATGCTTCATCTTATCATTATTATACGTGACCACTATAAGACCAGTTGCAGAAATGGGCTTATAGGATGATTAGGAAAACTCAAAAATACGCTGAATTTGTGGTTGCCGATATTCTGCCATGCCATTGAGGACACGCAGATTAGGGCGCATGAGGGCTTCGCCTCCGCCGTGTGTATGACCACAAAGGACTGTGAAATGGGTCGTGGGATAGGTATGTGCCATTTCGAGCAACACATCACCCACCGCCTTGCACGAAAAATGGGGCAAAAAAGGGTTGTCTGGGGTGTATTGCTTGCCTTTGTGATAGCACACTTCCATGAATGGCGGTGGATGCAACAGCACAAACACCTGTGAATAGCGTGTGGCGGCATCTGGTAATACGCCACGCAGATGATTGGCGCTATCATCGGCTAGGGCTTGCAACCGTATCAATAAATCTTCTTTGGACTTGTGGTTGAGTTCTTTGATGAGGTGATAGTCGTTGAGCATAATATTCGACCCCATAAAATCGCCATAGCGTCCATCGCTCCAACCATCATGCCCAACCAACCCAACCGATTGTGTCATTTCCACGACTTGGGTCGCAGGCAACCACACCATACCGCTTCCTCGATGGGTGATTTTGGTCATGACATCACGTACTTGTGGGATGCTCCCATGATAATAATCATGATTGCCCAACACAAAATAAATCGGCTTCATCACCGCTTTGAGCATGGCATTGAGATAGGCATGAACATTACTGGCTTGACCAATATCGCCCGTAATCCACAGGGCATCGAGGCGGGCAGTGGCGAGGGTGGTGAGAAACGTTTCGAGTTGCAACCGATTGAGAAATTCCAGATGGATGTCGGTGAGCCATGCGATGCGAGGCATGATTAAAGCGTCTCCCCGCCGTTGACCGTGAGCATTGTCCCTGTGATAAAACTTTCTCCTGCCAAATACACCACCGCCCGCGCCACATCACCTTCATTGCCTGTGCGCCCAAGTGGAAGATTTGCGCCAATTTTGTGCCAATAGTCATCGGTCATATCAGGTGATTTCATAACGGGACCGGGCAATATCGCGTTGACACGGATATTATCACTTCCCAAACTGAGGGCGCTCACTTGGGTGAGCATCCATAGCCCCGCTTTGCTGATATTATGGTCTACACGTTCTGCCCAAGGGTGTAATGCCCCATAATCGCAAATATTGATGATAACCCCGCCTGTGGGGATATTGCGCTTGAGCAGGGGAACGGCGGCTTGTGTGCATAAAAAGGGCGTGGTCAAATTAACATCCAGCGAGGCTTGCCAGTCTGCCAATGACACTTCTAACAACCGATTTTTATGAAAGACCGAGGCGCTATTGACCAAAATATCCAGTTTGCCAAAATGCTCATCTATAGCAGAAAAAACATCGCCAACGCCTTGTGGATTGCTCAGATTGGCTTGAATACTAATTGCATCTACCCCATGTGATTTAATTTCGTGCAGAGTATCGCGCACGGTGCTAGTGTCTGCGCTGTTATAATGCACGGCAATGTTCACACCCGCTTTGGCGAGGGCGACTGCGATGGCTCTGCCCACACGATGGGCGCTCCCTGTCACAAGGGCAACTTGGTTGGTGAGGTCTATCCGCATAACACTGTCTCCTGTAAATTTCTCCCTATGATACCTAACGAATGCGCCCTACGCCAAATATATGCCCCGATACACGGTCATAGATGACCACACTGGCAAAACTGCTAATGCTGACTTCACGCGGAATATCATAATTTTGGTTGCCAGAGTTTGACCGCAACGCGCCCAAGTCGAGGTAGGTATTGCCCAATTCTTCGATATTGAGCGGGTCAATGGTGGTCGCCAAATATACCCGCAAATCGGGACCATTGACCACACTAAAATTTTCTAGGCGCAAAAATTTGCGTTCATCGGGATAACGATAAACGGTAATATCGCCCAACGCTTCATAAAGTGATTGATAGGGGGGTAGCTCACGCTCAAATTCATCTTGTGGCAATACCACAGGCGCAAATATCCCGCTTGCAACATCTACCGCATTGGAGATATTGGGCAACGCTTCAATAAGCCGTTCTGGTGCGGTTAGACGGGCAGAGACCAATGCCTCTGCGATACGACTATTGTTTTGACGCAATACCAGATAAATCGTCTGTGCATCGCTGGGAAGCCCATCGAATAGAGGGCGCAGTTCGGGGTCTAATTCTGGAAAAATATCTTCTGCTGTTTCGATAACAGGGCGTGGTCGCCACGATGGATAGGTAAATGTGGCGACAATGAGCAAAAATCCGATAAAAATAGCGATAGCACGTAAATTCCACATAGATGAAAGCCTCTTCTCTAATGAAAGTCAAGATATAATAGATAAGTTGGCATTGAGGAGCATTTGTGTTGCGCCCCTACATAAAATGCCTGTTAACGTGTACACTACACTATGGATTTTAACACATAGGATGTTCCTTTGATGATGGATAAAAAAGAATCCCCGTTGCGCGGACTATCTGCCAACGATGTACGCCAGCGTATGGCTCATGGGGAATCGAACTATTTTAAGGCGCGTGTCGGACGTACTTACATACAAATTTTACGTGATAACTTGTTTAATGTGTTCAATATGCTTTTATTTGTCTTATTGCTGATTGTTCTCATCTCTCAAGATTATTTTACCGTATTATTTGCAGGCTTTAGTGTCGTCACCAACTCGCTTATCGGCACCATTCAAGAAATTCTTGCCAAGCGCCAACTCAACAAGCTCGCCAGCCTCGCCCCACAACAAGCCGATGTCTGGCGCGATGGTGTGCGCCAGACAATTCTCAATCAGGATGTGGTCAAAGACGACCTCATCTTCATTGTCCCTGGCGATAGGGTGGTGGTGGATGGTTTTATCGTTGAAGCCGATAGTCTCGAAATTGACGAATCGCAACTCACAGGCGAATCGGATGCGGTATACAAAGCCCCCAATGACCCTGTGACCTCTGGCTCGTTTTGTATTGCCGGGTCTGGCATCATGCAGGCCACCCGTGTGGGGTCACATAGCACCGCCAACAAACTCACGGCGGTTGCAAAGACCTATAAAGTTACCCTCACACCGACCCAACGCTATATTGCTGTTATTGTGCGCTTTACGCTCCTCGTGTTATTTGTGCTGGGACCAATGGTGTTCATGTCTGGCATCATGACCAATATCCCGTTTTTGAACACCGTGCGGAATATGGTCGTCTTTACCACCAGCCTCGTCCCACAAGGACTTATCCTCACGGCAATTTTGGCATTGAGCATCGGCGCGATTAAAATCAGCCGACGCCGTACCCTCATCCAACGGATTAACGCGGTGGAATCTATTGCCAATGTGACGGTGCTGTGTTTCGATAAAACTGGTACCCTCACCCAAAATAAGCTGTTCGTCAACGAAATTATTCCCATCAGTAGCCAATTTCTGGATGATATTACTAATGACCTGCGAATTTATGTCGGCAATTTATCGCACCAGAACACCACTGCCACCGCCATCGCGCAACATCTGGATATTCATTCAGAAGACACTTTTCCGCCAAAAGAGCAAGAAATCCCCTTTACATCGGGGCGCAAATGGGGCGCGATGATTTTCCGTGAGGCGATTTTTGTGCTAGGTGCGCCAGAACGGGTCCTCACCGCCGAAAATCCCGCCAATGCCAAAGTTGCAGAACTCTCTGCGGCTGGGTTGCGCGTATTGGCATTTGCCCGTGCCGAATTGCCCCCCTTGCCCGACCATCCACTGGATACAGAGACCATTCAGCCGGTGGCGCTCATCGTCATTCACGACGAAATCCGCCCCAATATTCAAGAGACACTCGCCTCATTTATCAGCCAAAATGTCCGCCCGAAGGTCATTTCTGGGGATAATGTGCAGACGGTAAAAGCGGTGGCAGGTTTGGCAGGGATGAATATATCACTTGCCTATACAGGTGTTGAACTCAATGCGATGGATGACCTTGCTTTTGCCATCGCGGTCAAAGAATCGGATGTGTTTGCGCGGATTGAACCCGATACCAAACGACGTATCATCCAAAGCCTGCGGGAGCAGGGCGAATATGTGGCGATGGTGGGCGATGGTATGAATGATGTCCCCGCGCTAAAAGCCGCCGATGTCGCCATCGTCATGAACGATGGGGCGCAGATTAGCAAGGATGTGGCGGATATTGTTCTGCTAGATAACGAGATGTCCACCTTGCCATTGGCTTTCAAAGAAGGCACAGAAATCACGCAAACGCTATATGGCACGGCAAAATTATTCCTCGCCAAAAATTTTTATAACACCCTGCTATTTGTATTTGTGCTGATGATGTCGTTGCCATTCCCCGTGACCGCCATTCAGATTAGCTGGTCTGGATTTGGTCCCATCAATATTCCGGGTGGTCTGATGGCATTGGGGTTATTGCGACCCCAAAAAATCACCAGTTTTCGGCGTGATGTGCTAGATTATGTCATCATCAGTGGCTTTTTTGGCGCACTCGGCATGGCACTCATGTTTTTGGTGGCGTATTGGTCGCGTGGGGTGATTCAGGCGCAATATGCCATGACACTCTTTATGACACTCTATAGCCTCAATATTTCGCTCAATGTGTGTGGCATAGATATTTGGAATCCTAGCACCTATCGGCTCTATCCACTGGCGACACTCATCATTCTGGTGCTGACATTTGGCACGATGATCGTCGCCATGGTCATCCCGCAGGTGTTCCAGTTTTATCTGCCCACAGGCGAATTATTATTGTTGGTCATGAGCCTCTTTTTGTTGGCGACCATCCTCACCAGACGTACCATGCGTCACCGCTTGTTATTGCACCAAATTTATTCGCTGGCAAATGCCGATGGCGAGTCGCCCCACCTGCGCCTATAAGAAAAAGTCGCGTAGGGTATTGCGGATGTCATCCAGCAGAATATCCCATATCGCATCTTCCTCACGGGTAATGGTGAGCATATTATCTACCAGTGTGAGCGATTTTATCCCCGCCACACCAAAACATAATGCCTGTGCAATCGGTGAGCCTTCTTCACCTGCCTCTGCGGTAGGGTAATATTCACCGTCTGGGTTATGGGTGAGGATTTGGTTGGTGATGATGAGCATGGCATTGGGGTCATCGGTGGGTTCAATTTCAAATTTGACATATTCAGACATAATTTTTTCCTCCATCGTATTGATGATATAATGCTAGAAAGGAAATAGTTAGGTGAAAATTCCCGGTTTGAGATGATAATGGAGGCGCATATGATACCCCCCCTCGAAAAACAATTGATAGAGACTATTCACCAATTGGATACTGACAGTCAGCAAAAGGTTTTAGATTTTGCCCGTGACCTCATGACCCCGCGTGGCGTAGATGGGAAAACTCTACTGGAATTTGCAGGTAAAATTTCATCCGATGACCTCGATAAGATGGAACAAGCAATTACCGATTTAGAGAAGATTAATCCCAATGATTGGTAAATTGCTCGATACCAATGCTGTTATTGCCCTTCAACGAAGCGACAAGGCATTTTTAGAGTTTTTAAGCCAAAATCCGAATATACTCTATCCCTGCGATTGTTATCGGTGAATTATATTTTGGGGCATTTAATTCTGGCAAACTAGAGTTTAATATTGCCGTTATAGACGCATTTGTTACAAAAAATACAATTCTTCATGCAGATGAGATCACAGGTAAGTCTTATGCGAAAATTCGATATTCTCTCAAGCAGAAAGGGCATCCCATACCCGAAAATGATTTATGGATTGGCGCTACTGCTATGCAATATAATCTTGTTTTAGTGACACGCGATAAACACTTTAATGTAGTGGATGGACTACAAATCGAGACATGGTAAGCGAGAATATACACAAAGGCGCTCGGTAGATAATGAGCGCCTTCTGTTATATCATGCTTTTGCCCTGTGTGGGATGGTTTTACGGCTCAACCACCGCCCACACGCGCAAGGTGTCGCTAGAAGTAATCAGGAAACGATTATCGGGTGAAAATTGGGCATCATACGCATTTGCACCAAATGTTGGTAGTGTGACAATATGTTCACCCGTTAACCCGTTATGGATATTCATAGTACGGTTAAAGTTAACACTTCCACCCCCAATATAGGAATCATATTGGTCTGTCCCGATAAAATGGAGTAAGAGTTTCCCAAATTAGGATAAAATAAAAGTGATGAAAAAGGGAGATGAATCATGCCCTTTGACCCAATAACTAGGCATATCCTCATCTGTCATATCATAAATCCATGTTCCACCTGTGGCGGTAATAGCCAAGTGAGTGCCATCGGGCGACCATGAAAAATTACGCGGTTCACCTTGAGATAATACCTGTATCATCTCAAGCTGTTGGGCATTTTCGGGGGTGATAGGTGGGTAGGATGGTTCATCATCTTGTGCAAAAGATATATTCAAGCACAGTACCAGAATGATGCTACTGACCAACAAGCGATAGACTGTTTTCATGTGTGGTTGCTCCCTAAAATAGAATGATATGTTTAGTATAGCAAAATAGTTTTGGCATAGCCGTAAGTCTGCTATAATCGTAGGCAATGCACCGATTATACACTCAGGCAGGGATGCGACCTATGTTGACGGCTAAAAGTTTGCTCTTAGACAAAGAAGTATTGATTGGCGAATATAATATTGAAGTTGCGCGATGGTCAGATAATCGGTGGAACTCGACCGTTCCGCCACTGTATGCCGTTCTCACCGACATGCGCCTAATTTTGCAACCACAAGCCCTTAAAAAGCGTGAGCCAGCCATCATCCCCACGCATTATATTATTCATATTAAACCATTCACCACGACAAACCGTCATGGGGTGATATTATCGCTAAAAAATGACCAAAAGATTGCCATTTTTATTCAAACGCA
>DAOTUO010000133.1:0-6793 GCA_034436595.1 Anaerolineae bacterium
TAAAAATCGGCAGACCAACCCCATTTATGAGGTTTTGGTCATATACGCAGGTGGTTCACCGCCTGCCATATCTACGCAAAATCATCAAAACAACTACGGACAAGCCTTATATGCCATCCAAAATGAATAAATAATCCTATGAACTTGTTTTCGGTTTTCCATACGGCTCAATTCATACGCCCCAATTGAATAAATCCTTTTACATTTTTGGCAAATTTCGTTATTTTGCGTTACGATTATGTGAGGAATGATGTATCTTGCATCTACCCACCATTTTCCTTATATAGTCTACTTTTAGGCGAGGCAATTTCTATGGATAAAACACAACCCAGTAGCAAAACGATTATTGGGCTAGTCATCGGAGCTATCGTCCTCGTGGCGGGGCTTCTGCTGATAAGCAACGCGGGCGGCGGCGGTACATCCACCGATGTACCATCTGCTACACAAACGCGGGTGGCATTGCAACCCACCGCCACGCCAGAATCGGAGGCATCGCCCATCCCAGGTGAGCGCCGTAATACCGAAGAAGACCCCGATGGCGACACCTTTATTGGTGATGCCGATTTTTGTCCAGAGGTCTTTGGCGACTTTGACGGTTGCCCAGACACCGATGCCGATGGTATCGGCGATAGCAAAGATGCCTGCATTGACCGTGGCGATGAAGGCTATGGCATAGACGATACAGGCTGTCCCCAACCGCCCATAGATACCGATGGTGACGGTGTTTTTGATAACAACGACACCTGCCCCACCGATGGCGATGCGGGTAATGGTGTAGATAGTGTCGGCTGTCCCATTCCACTCCCTGTTGTGGATACCGATAGTGATGGTGTATCAGACGACCAAGACCAATGTCCCGCCGATGGCGCTATGGGCAACGGTGTAGATGGTGTCGGTTGCCCCATTATGGTCATGGTCCCAGACAACGCCTCCGCCATCATGCCCTACGAATTTACAGGTTTGGCAGATGTCGTATGTACGGTGAGCATCATCAATGTGGGTGATGGCGACCCCTACGAATTGGGTAGCGCCCCTGGCTTAACCCCCAACGGAAACGATGTTATCGCGGGCGAAATTAGCATTTTAATCGGCGCGGATGATGTGCCAGAGGCAGTCATCGGCTGTGTGCCGTCCAGTAGCCCCGCCATCATGCCCTACGAATTTACAGGCTTGCCTGTGGATAGTGTGTGTACCGTGACCATCGTCAATATCGGCGATGGCAACCCCGCTATTTTGGGCGAAGAAACCGGACTCACACCCGATGCCAATGGCAACCTAAGCGGTGCTATCAGCATTTTAATCGGCGCGGATGATGTGCCAGAAGCCCAAATCGCGTGTGGCATTGTGGACGACCACGTAGCCATTGGCATGTTTGAATATAATTTCACCGGACTCCCCACCGATGCGGTGATGTGCGATGTGGTATTCTTCAATGACCTCGGTGAACAAGTCGCGGTGATTGACGCATTGCCAAATTCCGATGGCATCATTGCGGGTTTCTTTGAATTTTTCCCAGACCAAATCATGCCCACCTCCGCAGAAGTATTTTGTGCGCTAGAATCATCACCATCTGCCCCTGGCGTGCTGAATTATCAATTTATCGTCAATGGCAACCCCGTATGCGAGGTGCTGATTATTGATGAAGGCGGCGTGACGGTCATCGCCCTGCCCGCCATTATTGGTGACGGTGGCGTGATTAGCGGGACTTATGAATATGACGCAGAAGTTGTGCCAAATCCCCGCGCAGAATTGTCTTGTGGCACCATCGGCGATGCCTTCGCTACCATCAATATGGGCATCGAGGGCGCGTGCCAAATTATCGAAGGCGCGGCGGTGGCGATATTCACCCTCACCAACCCCAACGAGATCGCCATTAATCATGGCTATGTTGACCAAGACGGCAACGAAGGCGTGGCGAATGTGCCTCCCAATATCCCAACCCTTCTCGCTATCACCCCCAATGCACAAGGCTTTGCCAGCATCCAATTTACGGGGGTAACAAATTACGCCGAAATTTTTGGCTGTTTGGTCACTCCAGAAATCACCCCAGAGACGACCGAAATCGCCCCAGAGGTGACTGAAATCGCCCCAGAGGAAACCGAAATCGCCCCAGAGGTGACAGAAGCCCCCCTCCCCTATAGCTTTAACTTGGAAGAAGCCTTCTGCACCAACGATGGCGAAACCCTCACGGAAGTCTTTTTCCGTGTGACCCCCACTGGCACTATCCCCAGCACAATTTTTAGTGCTGTCGTGACCTCTGGTGACGCAGTGATCAACTATCCCATACTGAGTTTTACTGCCGATGTGACCGAAAATATCACAGGCACACTCGGCACAGGGATGACCAGTGCAGATTTGGTGATTACCGACGAAGAAGGCAATCAATGGGACTTCTCACACGACTGTTTTGTGAGCGTGGGCGACCAACCAACGACCTATGAATTGGTGGCTACCCCAAATTGCGCCTCAGACAATGGTGTGACCAATTTTGCCCAATTTGAACTTGTTGCCACAGGCGACTTCCCCGAATTTTATGTGGCTCGCCTCACCAGCGATAGCACAGAAGAAGTCATCTATGTGTCGTTAACATCAGAGTTCCCATCGGTATTTTTGGGGATTCAAGAGAGTGACGATGACGGCTTAACAGGCGCGACCCTCTCTGTGGTAGCACTCGGAGAATCGTTTGCATGGACATTTGAGGTTAATTGCGAAGAATCTCAACAACCTCAAGCGTGGTTGGTGGTCGAAATTGACAAAGAATGGTATCCCAGCTTTGCCTTTGGCGAGGGTGTGGGCGCTCCCGCACAGGGTCATGGCGCTTATGCCCCCAATTATAATATTCCTGGGATGATTGTTGTCACCAGCGATGCAGGCACACTGATTTGCGACTGGTACGGATTGCTCGATGGCGACCTTGAATGTCGGGTAGAGCTGATTAACCGTCCAGAGTGGTTCCCCTATTTCGATAGACTACCCGTCCCCCCTGGTGGCAGTTATACCGTCATCGAAAATGTGCCAGACGGCTGGACAACCCTGAGCGGTGTTGGCACATTCTCATTGGATACCTGCACCGATAGATGGGAATACACCGAAACCTACACCGATAGCAACGGCGATGAGCAAGAAATCCGCATCTTTGAATGTGACCATGAGGTGATTAATGTCCAAGACGATGTGGTCATTGGTGATTACTACGGGATTACCATCGAAAAAATTTGGGAAGAACTCGAACTCACCGCGCAAGGCGTTGCTGGCTTAAATAGCCCCGTGTTGGGTGGCATAGCGGGTTCAAAAACCAGCTATTACCCACTTATCACTGTGACCAGTTCTTTGGGTACAGCGACCTGCAACTGGTATTATTGGTTCTGGGATACCGAATATGGCTATCTGGAATGTTATTATAACCACAACAGAAGTGCGCCATTCTATCCAAACTTCTTACTCGTGCCAGTAGGAGAAAGCTATACCGTCACAGAAGTTGCCATTGACGGGTATATCAACCAATCGGGTCTTGGCACATTCACCTACGAATCGTGCATGGCATCACAACCACAAAATATGGGCAACGAATTTAATGAGCCAGAAGTTGATGTGTGTACGCATACGGTTGTCAATGAAGGCTACGATGACCAAGACTATTACCGCGTGCAATTTGAAAAATCGTGGCAATATGGCAATGGTGGCGGATTAGGCGCTCCCGCACTCGGTGGTGGTGGTGATGGACCGTTCTATGATGTCCCCAATATCATCATCGCAGAGAGTAGCATCGCCACAGCGACTTGTAGCTGGGATTTTGACCAATACGACAGCCGTTTGGTGTGTAGTTATGTGGCAAAAGATGATCAAACCATGCCAGATAGCACCGGTCTATGGGTGCCAGAGGGCGAAAGCTATACTGTCACAGAAAACACACCAGAAAACTGGACAACGGTCTCTGGTGTTGGCACATTTGGCATCGAGAATTGCACCTATTTCTCTGGCAGTATTTGTATCCATGAGGTGGTCAATTTTAGCGATTCGCCAGAATTGTATTTCGTTGTTGTAGACAAGGCATGGCTCAATTTTGGATGCGACAGCTACGATGATGAGTGCTATGACGATTGCTATGACTACGATGATTGTTATGACGATTGTTATGAGTGCGATGCCAATAACGGCGGAGTCAATGCTCCTGCCTTAGGCTTTGGCGGTGGGTTTGAAAGCCCTGGTCCCGCGACCTATATTAGCAATTTCATCACTGTCACCACCGATTTGGGCAGTATGACATGCAGTTGGGTGCCACAATATTATGATGCCTATTTCCAAACTACCTATGGCGAGCTAGATTGTCGTGTGACCAGCATGGCAAGCGGTTATCCACGCATCTCTGGCGCAATTTGGGCAAGCGCAGGCACGACCTACACCGTCACCGAAAATGTCCCCAATGGCTATACCGTTGTGTATGGAACAGGCACATTCTCGGTTAACGACTGTGATGGGTTTGGACCCGTTGGCGCATCTGCCATGACGATTGGTGGATTTTATGAGGAAGAACTTGGGTTATGTTACCACATAGTCGCCAATGATGTGCTAGAGGTGACACCAACCCCAGAACCAACCCCTGATGTGACACCAGACATCACCCCTATCGTCACGCCAGACATCACCCCTGATGTGACACCAGACATCACAGCAGTACCTACTGAGGTGGTCACACCAGAAGCCCCAACAGAAGCCCCGACAGAAGTCGTGACAGAAGCCCCGACCGAGGTGGTCACACCAGAAATCCCCGCGGGTGTCTGTGGTGACTATACAACCGATACGGACGGCTTCCCTATTATCAACCTAAGCAGTCGTTTCTGTGGTGGCGATAGTGAAGGGCAAGTGGTCAATTTTACACCTATCGAGACCGATAGCGAAGTGTGTGTGGCAGAGACGTTGTATCATAGCAACACCAACGGCACATGGGATATTTTCCGCACCTCTGCCGAAATTGCCCCAGAAAATCTGACCAACGGCGCGGCGGGAGTCATCAGTATGGCACCCACCCGCTCACCAAACGGGCGCTATGTGGCATTTGTGAGCAATGCCGATGGCGATTGGGAAATTTATCTGCTCGACCTCGATGGCGAAAATAAATTAATGCAACTCACCAACAACGACAACGCCATAGACCTCGACCCGGTGTTCTCACCGAGTGGACGGTATATCGCCTATGAATCGAATGTGGATGGCAACTGGGAAATTCGCGTGGTTGACCTGACCACCGGCGAAAAATCGCGCATTACCAACCATCCCGCCAACGACATTAACCCGTTCTGGCATCCAGATGGCGACACAATCGCCTTCCAAAGTGACCGTACAGGGTCTTGGCAAATCTTTGAAACAGAAAGTATCGGTGGCGCGAGTCGTGTGCGCCTGATTAGTGATGGTATTGGGAACGATTTTGACCCCACCTACAACCACGCAGGCACACAAATCGCGTTCCGCAGTGAGCGTAATGGCGAGATAGGCGTGTATGTCATGAACCGCGATGGCACCGATGTCACCCGCATTTCGCCCGTTGGCTACAGTGCCAGCACGCCTGTATGGGCAGATGGCGACCGTTATATTGCCTATCAAGCCAGCCAAACGGGAACATCGCTCAACGACATTTTTGTCTATGATACGCAAACAGGCGAAACCCGACAAATCACCGCCAGCGATGGCGACTTGGCAACTGTGCAAGATGTCGCCCCCACATGGTTGTGCAACAGCCTCACGCTGATTTTTGCCAGTGATGTGAGTGGTAACAACCGCATTTATGCCCTGCCGATTTTGCCGATGGATGCGCCCCCCGTGAATCTGACCGATGTGGAGAGTTTGACGGAGAACGAATTTAACAATCGTGACCCACAAAACACCCCATCCGAAGAAAATGGTAGCCGTATGGGTGCATTGCCCCCCAGCTTTAGACCATAAGGCAACCGTACCATCCTGCATAACAAAAAAATCCCCGTGTGGGGATTTTTTTGTTTTTCGTATAGGCTACGGCAGGCAGTGCCGAGCGTGCCATGGCACGCCCCTACGACCATCCACAATGTGGGTTGGCGTTGGCGTTGGGCGCATTGAACCAAACCCCGCATCCCCCCGATTTATGAATTTTTCCCGAAATTTTTATTTCACAAAATTACGGCTATAATTGAATATGTACAATTAACATCAGCGCCCATTTACAAGGAGATATATTTTATGTTTCGTACAAAATACGTTATTACCACCCTGCTACTCGTCCTCTTATCGAGTATTGCGCTATTGCCCGCCCACGCGGCAACCCTCACCGTCACCGATTGCACCAGTCAAGTTGACTTGGCTAATACCATCGCCGCGGCCGCATCGGGCGACACCATCAATTTTACTTGTGGCACAGCCACCATCCCCTTCACAGCAGAAATCATCATTGATAAAGATTTGACCATCAACGGCGCTGGGGTTATCACCTTTGACGGTGGCAACGCAACCCGCTTTTTCACGGTAAATGGTGGTAACTCGCTGACTGTGGATGGTATCACCTTCCAAAATGGTAATGGTTTTTTTGGTGGCGCGATTAACAACAATATTGGTGGCACACTGACCATCAGCAACAGCACCTTCTCTGGCAATTCGGCTAACGATTCTGGTGGCGCGATTTACAGCAGTGGCACACTGACCATCAGCAATAGCACCTTCTCTGGCAATTCGGCATCGTTTGGTGGCGCGATTGACAGCAGTGGCACACTGACCATCAGCAACAGCACTTTCTCTGGCAATTCGGCACAGTTTGGTGGCGCGATTC